>LJUF01000321.1:0-4233 GCA_001303665.1 Phycisphaerae bacterium SM23_33
AGGTGCTTGAGGTCGTCCGGCAGCGGGGGCACGTCCACCGGCACCCCGCCGCTGCGCAGGCTCTGCGTGGCGCAGACGCCGGCGGCCACGGACCACCGCCCGGCCACGGCCGTGGCCCGCGGCTGGACGCCGTCCACCACCATGTCCACGAAGTCCTTTGTGATTTGCGGGTCGGCCCCGCCGTGACCGCCGAAGCGGGAGGGGGATTCAAGGATCTCGTCGGGCTCGCAGTGGACCTGCCCCGGGCGGCGCTTCCACAGGTACACCTTGCCCTCCGGCTCGTCCGACTCGATCCGGCCCTCGGTGCCGATGAAGGTGTAGTTCCGCTCGGCGTCCGGGGTGAAGTGGCACTGCATGTAGGCCGCCTGCACGCCGTCGGCGTACTGCATGATCATCACCGAGACGTCCTCCACGTCCACCTCCTTGCGGAAGACGCACAGGTCGTCGTGCCCGTGCCACTTGGCGGCCTCCTCCAGGCAGCTCTCGCGGACGTCGCAGTTGCCGCAGCGGAGGTCATTGGGCTTGTCCCCGCCGTAGTAGCTCAGGCGGCCGAAGGCCGAGGTGCGGACAGTGTGGGTGCCGCAGATCCAGTGCATCACGTCAATGTCGTGGCTGGCCTTCTGCAGCAGCAGCCCGGTGGTGTTCCCGCGGCTGGCGTGCCAGTCGTGGTAGTACCAGCGCCCGCCCCAGCCGACGTAGTGCCGCGTCCAGGCCGTCTTGATCTCGCCGATGACGCCGGCGTCCACCAGCTCCTTCATCTTCATGCAGAAGTACGCGTACCGCATGTTGAAGCCGACCATCATCCGCGTGCCGGCGGCCTGCCAGGCCCGCAGGATGTCGTCGCAGTCCTCGATGCGGATGGCCAGCGGCTTCTCGCAGAACAGGTGCTTGCCCGCCTGCAGGGCGGCCACGGCGTGCTCGCGGTGCAAGTGATCGGGGGTGCAGACGGCCACCGCGTCCACCTCGCCGCGGTCCAGCACGCGGCGGTAGTCGTCGGTAACGAAGGCCTTGGGAAGCTCCTGGGCGAAGGCGGCCCGGGCGGGCGGATCCACGTCGGCCCCGGCCACCACCTCCACCCGCGGGTCCTTCATCCACAGCTTGTACATGCCTCCGCGCCCCCCGGTGCCGATCATCCCCAGACGCATCTTGGCCAAGACGAACTCCTTCACAAGCTCAGGGCCCCGGCGCGCCGGGGCGGAGGGGTGAAACCAGCGCCGCCGCGGCAAGGGCCGAGCAGCGGACGGGGCGGCCGATCATTTGAACTTCTCGTGGCAGACGATCTCGCCCAGGGGTTTTCGGTTCTTGGGGCGCGGCTTGTCGGCCGGATAGCCCAGCGTCATCACCTCGATCACCTTGGCCGTTTTCGGCACGCCCAGCAGGTCGCGGACCTGGTCCTGCTGGAACGCCCCGATCCAGCAGGTGCCCAGCCCCTCGGCGGCGGCGGCCAGGGCAATGTGCTCCATGGCGATGGCCACGTCCACGGGGTCGCCGGGCACCTGGCAGCCCATGGTGCGGTCCGGCTGCACCCCCACGCCGCCGATCACCACCGGGGCGGTCGCCACGAAGCCCTGGTCGTTGCAGGCCGAGGCAAGCTTCTGGCGGGTCTGGGCGTCGCGGACAACCACGAACTTCCAGGGCTGGCGATTGCCGCCCGACGGGGCCAGCCGGGCCGCCTCCAGAATCCGATCGAGCTTGCCCTGCTCCACCGGCTTGTCCTGGTAGGCGCGGACGCTGTAACGCTTCTGGATCGCCTCGTACAGTTCCATCCTTCCATCTCCTTCCCGGCGAGGCCGTCGCGCCCGCCGGAAGGCGGACGCCGCCGAAGCGGCGTCTTCCTGTCAGAGTCAGGCGGGGGACTAGACCTTGCGCACGTTCACCGCCTTGGGGCCCTTGGGGCCCTGGGTGATCTCAAAGGTCACCTCGTCGCCTTCGGCCAACGACTTGAAGCCCTCGCCCTCGATGTCGCTGTGATGGACGAAGGCGTCGGTGCCGTCATCAGACGTGACGAACCCATAGCCCTTGGAGTCGTTGAACCACTTGACCTTGCCGCTAGGCATGCTGCAGCTCCTTCTAAGATACTGGGCATTACAGATTTGCAAGAGATACGCGCAACAGCCCAAGGTGCGATCAGTGGGTTCCAGCCAAAAGCGGAAGTGCCAAGATGCGCAGCGCCTACATCACCCCTGCAAATAAGCCCGGTTGGCCCCGCGGGCCCTGAAAACGCTTCAGCGACCAGCCGCGGGACCGCTTTGAGGTCAGTATACTGCGCAATCGGCTGCTCGCAGTCAAGAAAGTTCCGGAAAAAAACGGCCGGCCGAGGGCTCAGGCCCGAGCACGGACCCCGACCCCGGCAAGCCGGAAAACCCCGCAGCAGGCAGGTCCAGGTGCTACCTGCTGGAGTCCTGCCGGTCCCCGTGGGGACGGGCCTGCCGGGCCTTGACCAGCAGGGCGCCGGCCAGGACCAGCCCGTAGGCCAGCAGCCCCACGGCCAGGTACCACGCCATGTGCGAGCCCTGCCGCCGGGCGGTGGCGGCCAGGTGGTCGCGATCGGCCACAATCTGCTCGTAGGTGGTGTGGGCGCAGTCGAAATAGGTCACGGAGAGGAAGGCCAGCAGCACCGCCAGCACCAGCCAGACCGGCAGGGCGCGGCGAAACATACGGGCCAGCGGCCCGGCCAGGCCGGCCAGGGCCTGCCGCGCCGGCCGGGCCAGCTCCGAAGCCGTCACCAGCGCGATGAGAGCGCCGATGGAGGCCGAGGAGAAATAGGAGACGACCAGGTAGGTTTCATTGGTCACGGCAGCGTCCCACGGCGGCATAGACGACCGTCAGCAGGGCCACGTACACGCCCAGGATGACGGCCATCGGCCAGAGCAGCTGTTCCAGGTCGTCGGCGACCTTCCAGACGGCCTGCATGAAGGGCGGGCGCGGGGCCGCGGGCTGGGTGGCGGCGGCGGCAGGCTTGCCCAGATCCATGCCCATGACGGCCGCCCACACCGCCAGCAGCAGCACGATCAGGAAGGTCCTGGTGTAGAACGAGCCGGCCGCGGCCAGGGTGGAGTTGATGCCCAGCAGCTTTCGCATGGGCGGGTACACCAGCAGGAAGACGATGACGGCGATGAGCAGGCCGATGCCCAGCCCCACCAGGGTGACCAACAGTTCCGTTGTCATGCCTGAACTCCCTTAACCGATTTGAATAAGCCCTGCAGGGCCTGCACCGGCGGGCTCGGCCGGCGGCCGATCCGCCGCCGGGGCGATTTTACGTGCCTGCCGCGGCCCGGGCCAATTCGGACTTCCGTTTTTCCACGAGGGCCTTCTTTTCGGGGGGCATGTCGGCCTCGGCCAGCAGGGCCTGGCAGCCCTCCAGGAAGAACGGCGCGGCAAAGCCGGTGGTGTAGACCCGGTCCTCGGGGGCCCGGTGGGCCACCGTCTGGAGGAAGCCGGCGAACTCCTCGAAATAGCTGCCGTAGATGTGGAACGAGTCGGCGACGTGGACGTACTCGCCCGGCCGCACGCCGAGCTGCTCGGCGACGGCGCGCTGGAGCTCGGTGAAGGCGTACATGTTCATGAAGCCGGCCTTGAAGGCGTCGTTGGAGCGGATGTGACAGGTCATGTGCAGGCGGTCGTCGGGCGAGGGCTCCGCGGCCGGGGCATCGGGGTCGGCCGCCTCGATGCGGAACCACAGCCGCTGGAGGCAGGCGGGGTCCTGGATAGTCATGTCGTTCCAGACCTGCCAGGTGACCGCCTGGGCCCGGCGGGTGTAGGGCACCTGCTTGAGCCGCTGGATGACGGCGGCAATCTGGTCGAACACCCCCTTCGACGACACCCGGTAAGCGAACAGCCGCTCGTGGTAGGTGTACTCCCACTTGCCGGCGGCGGGGTCGATCCAGTGATCGTGAACGCCGTACAGCACCTCGGCGCGGTACTTCTCCAGGTCGTCCAGCCCGCCGGGGAAGGCGCGATGGATGCGGGGCTCGTCGAAGGGCCGGGTGACGTGAATCATGGCAACCAGGTCGCGGCTCTGGGGGTCGCCGGGCTTGTCGTACTCGGTGCGGAAGCGCTCGCCGTCCTCCCAGCAGCGGACGACGGCCTTTTCCCAGGCAACCGGCAGCAGCTCCTCGACGACGTGAATGGACTTCACCGCCGGACTCCTTGCATTCCTCGGGCGCTGTGCTTTTGTCGGGCAGGTGACGACGTGGTTGTAGTCTTGGCGGCCGGGCCCGTCAAGTGGGCGGG
>LJUF01000321.1:4274-6234 GCA_001303665.1 Phycisphaerae bacterium SM23_33
GTCGAGAATCCGCCGGACCGTCTCGGCAAGCTGCCGCGGAGGGAAAGGCTTGGCCAGGAAGTTCACGCCCTCAGCCAGCATGCCGCGCCGGCCCGCGGCGTTCTGCGCGTAGCCGGAGATGTACAGAACCTCCATCGCCGGCCGCACGCGCTTCAACCGGCCGGCCAGCTCCTGCCCCTCCATGCCCGGCATCACCACGTCCGCGATCAGCAGGTCAATGTCCCCCTGGTAGTGCCGGCCCAGGGGCAGGGTCTCGCGGGCATTGCTGGTCTCCAGCACGGTGTAGCCGCATTCGCGGAGGACGCGGACGATGAGCTGCCGCACGTCCTGCTCGTCCTCGGCGAGAAGAATGGTTTCCCGGCCGGTCGGGAGCTGCGCGGGCTCGTAGGTTCCGGCGGGCGCCGGAGCCTTTTCCGCCGGTGCTTCCGCGGCCCGAGGCAGGTACACCCGGAAGATGGTGCCTTGACCGGGCTGGCTGGACACGTCGATGTGCCCGCCGGCCTGGCTGACGATGCCGTAGCAGACGGCCAGCCCCAGGCCGGTGCCGCCGCTGCCCTGCCTGGTCGTGAAGAACGGCTCAAAGATGTGGGCCTGCTCGGCCTGGGTGATCCCGGTTCCGGTGTCGCTGACGGTGAGCATGACGTAGTCCCCGGGCGCCAGCTTGCCCCGCGGGCGGGCGGCGCCGGCGTCCACCGTCACGTTGGCGGTGCCCAGCAGCAGCCTGCCGCCGCCGGGCATGGCTTCCCGGGCGTTGAGCACCAGGTTCAGGATGACCTCTTCGATCTGCGTCGGGTCGGCCTGGACCGGCCAGAGGTCCTCCGCCAGTTCGGTCACCAGCTCGATGTTCGCGGCCGTGGTCCGGCGCAGGATCGAGCCCATGTCGCGGAGGGCGTCATTGAGCTGGAAGACGCGCGGCTGGCAGACCTGCCTCCGGCCAAGGGCCAGCAGCCGCTGGGTCAGCGAAGCCGCCCGGCGGGAGGCGGCGCGAATCTTCTCCAGGTCGTCCTGCAGCCCAGGCTGCCCGCCCAGGGCCTTGGACAGCAGGTCGGCGTACCCCTGGATGATGGCCAGCATGTTGTTGAAATCATGGGCTATCCCCCCGGCCAGGCGCCCGACGGCCTCCATCTTGGCGGCCTGTCGAAGCTGCTGTTCCGTCTGCCGGGTCTCGGTGACGTCGTGGCCGACCGCCAGCAGGGCCGCCACGTTCCCCCGCCCGTCCCGCAGCACCGCGTAGAACCAGCGGACCAGGATTTCGCGCCCGTCCTTGGCCAGCATGGCGTACTCGCCGCCGGGGGTCTCCTGTCCGGACAGGGCCCGCCCGAAGGCGCTGCGGGCGCGCCGGCGGTCCTTCGGCACCAGGAAGCTCTCGAACCGGTCCTTGCCCAGGACCTCCTGCTCGCTGTAGCCGGTCAACTCCTGGGCGAACCGGTTCAAGCGCAGGATGCGCCCGCGCACGTCCAGGACCAGGACGATGGTTTGGGCGGTCTCCACGACCTTGTTGGCGAAGTCGCGTTCCCTCTGAAGCGCCTCCTCGGCCCGCTTCCGATCGGTGATGTCCCTGATGACGGCCACCAGCCCGGTTGGGGGTCCGGCTTCGGCGTCCAGCGGGTAGTATGCGACCTCCAGGTAGTGCTCATCGCCCGCCGGCGAGCGGTGCCGCATCTCGTAGCGGACGTTGCGGCCCTGGAAGCAGCGGTCCACAAGAGGCCTGACTTCTGTCTCGAAGACCTCCTCCCCCACCACGCTCGCCACCATGTGGCCGATGACCTCGTCGCGGCTCAGCCTGTGGTACCTCAGAAAGGCCTCGTTGGCGAGGATGTAGACATAGTTCCGATCCACCCCGGCAATAAGGTCCTGCGAACCTTCCACCGCCCTCTGGTATTGGCGCAGCGCCTGCTCGGCCTGCCTGCGGGCGCTGGGGTTCGCGGTCATCTCGACGGCCCCGATGATCCGGCCGCGG
>LJUF01000099.1 GCA_001303665.1 Phycisphaerae bacterium SM23_33
AATCTGGGGGGTTTGGAAAGCGGCTCTGAGGAGGGTGAGGCGACGCAAGTCATTGGGGCCCTAGGCTGGAGGGAAAAATGGGGCCCAAAAAGAGGCCAGTGAGTGCCTTTTTTACTCGCCCGCGGCCCGGGGGCCGGATCGAGCGGCTGCTGTATGCCTTTGGCCTTAAACACCTTGCGTCGACAGCGGCCGGCCGGGGATATGGCGCTCCGCGCCCAGGAGACACTCAAATCCCTTCAAAAGGCGTCCAGCGGATACCCCCCCTGTACGGGTTCCGGCGGCGGTTTTGGGGCAGGCGGCGGTCCGTCACTTCGGGCCGGTGGTAGGGGCGGCCGGCTTGCAGGCGGGGCAGGGTGTTGACGGGCTGATGGAACGGGTTGATCATGGTGGCGAGACGGTTGGGATTTCCGGCACTTGGAGGACGAACCATGTCGAAGATCAGGGACGTCATTGCGATGAGCGCCTGGGTCTTGCTGCTGGGCAGCGCCTCGACGGGCGAGGCCGCCGGCTATGCAGAACTGCTGGCCAAGGCCGAGACGTCCGTGGGGCACGCCAAGAAGGCGGGTAAGACGTTGGCGGGGCCCGAGGCGCCCAAGGAGCCGTACACGCCCAAGGCGGCGGATCAGCAGCGTGGCCTTGTGGTCTTCCTGCCGCCGCTGGTTGAGCCGTTCACCGGTCGGGCACCGGCGGCGGGCGAGGTTCGCGACGCGGCCGAGGTGCAGGCGGCGCAGGGCGAGAGCGAATCGTTCCTGCTGGCCGTCCACGCCCTGAAGGGCCAGCGAGGGTTGACGTGGTCTGCCCCCGGCCGGCTGCCGCCGGGCGTCCGCGTTGAGTTCCTGCCGGTGGTGATGGCGCCGATGGCCCAGCGCCGCGGGGACGGGTATCGGCTGGTCGGGATGTGGCTGGCCGACGGCGGCGCCGTGGACGTCGAGGCCGGGCATTCCCGCGCCTGGCTGGTGCGGGTCCACGTCGCCGAGAACGTCAAGCCGGGCGACTACGCCATCCAGGCGAAACTGGAGGGCGGGCCGGATCGGCCGGGGCTAGCCCGGGCGACGATCCGGCTGCGCGTGCTGCCCTTCAGGCTGGCGGATGCGTGGGAGCGGGGGTATGTCTTCGGGGCCTTCTGCGCCGGGGCGGACTTCAGCCAGGCCCAATACGCCGAGATGAAGGCCCACGGCATCGAGGCCATCCTGTGGTTCTGGGGGCACTACGGGCTGGACGTCCTGAACGAGGAGGGCAAGCTGCGGATGGATTTTGCCGCCCTGGACCGCAGCGTCAGCCGCTTCCAGAAGGCCGGCCTGCGCGGGCCCATCGTGCTGGCCTTGGGCAACGACAGCTCCGGGCACTTTGAGCGGGAGATCTGCAAGGTCTTCAACTTGCCCATGCAGCCTCGCGTTGATCGTCGCGGCAAGACGGTCCAGGTCGCGGTCCTGGACAATCCCAAGATCGAGGAGCTCATGGTTGAGGCCCTGCGGCAGCTCTTCGACCACGCCAAGGCCCAGAAATGGCCCGAGGTCGTCATCCTGCCGTACGACGAGCCGACCGAGCGGCTGATGGACGAGCACCGCCGCATGGCGCGGCTGTTCCGCCAGCACTTTCCCAAGGTGCGGCTGTACGGGGTGACGATGAACCGGCTGCAATGGGCCGAGATGGTCAGCGACACCGACATCCTCGTGTCCAACGGCGACTTTGCCCGGATCCGCGCCCTGGCGACCGAGCGGAAGAAGTCGGCCTGGTTCTACGGCAGCGTCACGACCGCGCAGGGCTACGCCGGCTGCCGCTGGGGGTACGGGCTGCGGACCTATGCCTACGGCCCGGACGGCATGTGGTTCTGGTGCTATAACTTTTACGTGGGCGACCCGTGGAACGACTTCGACGGCTCCACGCCGGATTCGTCCTGGGTGATCTGCTGGCCGCCGCTTGCCGCCGGCGCCGCGTCGGTGGAGACACTCGCCTACGAGGGCCTGCGCGAGGCCGTGGACGACGTCCGCTACGCCATCAGCCTCGAGAACATGCTGACCCGCATCCACGGCGCCCAGGCCGCCAAGGTCGGGGCCGACTACGCCGCGTGGCGCAAGGGCCTGCAGGGCGCCCGGTCCAGGCCGTCGGAGATCGGCCGCTATCGCGGCCAGCTCATCCAGTGGATACTCACGCTTCAGGACCAAGGGCGCAAGTGAGAGCAAGCCGGCCCCGGCGCGGACCCGCTCGAGATGGGTCGTCGCGACCTGTTTGCACAGCGCGGTGCCCGTCGCATCTCAGCGCGAGATCCTGGCCCCGCGTGCGCCCATCACCTTGACGGCCTCCTCGTAGGTTGCCCAGTTGATGTCCCCGGGGAAGGTGTGGGCCAGGGCCGAATAGGCGGCGGCGAACTCGTTGGTTTCCGCTGGCGCCCAGCCCTTCAGCAGGCCATAGATAACCGCTGCCGAGAAGCTGTCGCCGCCTCCGACGCGGTCAATGATCTCCAACCCCTCGTACCTGCGGCTGACGTGGAACGCCTGGCCGTCGTACAGCAGGGTCTGCCAGTCGTTCAACAGGCCGGTCCTGGCCTGGCGAAGCGTCGTGCCGACCATGCGGATGTTCGCAAAGCGTTTCACCGCCTCCCGGGCAACCTGCTGGTAGTTTTCCACGCCGAGGGCGGAGTAGTCCTTGCCGGTCCCCTGGGCCCGGATGCCCAGGCACTTCTCAAAGTCCTCCTCATTGCCGATGAGCACTTGCACGAACGGTACGATCCGGGCGTTGGCCTGCTGGGCCTGCGGCGGCGTCCACAGCTTGCCGCGGTAGTTCAGGTCGTAGCTGGTGCGGATGTTGCACTGAGAGGTGGTCTGGAAGACTTCCAGCACCGTTTCCGCCAGCGTCGGCGACAAGGCCGGGGTGATGCCGCTTATGTGCAGCCAGCGTGTCTCAGAGAGAAGGGCCTTCCAGTCCACCATGTCGGCGGTCATCTGGCTGACGGCGGAATGGCCGCGGTCGTACGTGACGGAACTGGGGCGCGGACCGGCCCCGAGCTCCAGGTGGTAGAAGCCGTTGCGGATCAGCCGCCCGGCCCAGTTGTCCACCAGGCGGGAGCACCAGGCCGTCTTCAGGCCCAGGCGCGCGGCGTTGACGGCGACGTTCCATTCGGCGCCGCCGACGGAAACGTCCAGGCTTCTCGCCTGCTCCAGGCGCATGTAGGACGGCGCCGCCAGCCGGACCATTGCCTCGCCAAAGGTCATCAAGTCGTAGCCCATAGCCGTGTCTCCGATCTCATGCGGTGGGGTGGGTTGCTGCCCGCCGGCGGCGCCATGCCCCGGCGGAGGTGGTCAGCCCAGGTCCCATCCCACCGGCGCCGTCTGGTCGCTGTTGATCACGGCGCTCTTGCGCTGGCAGAAGGCCAGCACGGCCTCCATGCCCAGCTCGATGCCGGTGCCGCTCATCTTGTGCGGCGGGACCGGGATCTGTGGATAGCCCACCAGCATGGTGTTGACCCAAATGATGCCGGTGTCCAGCGCCTGAACCATCCGGCCGACGCGCTCGACGTTACTGGTCCACACCGAGCCGCTTAAGCCGTAGCAGACCCCGTTGGCGATCCGCACGGCGTCGGCCTCTTCAGCGAATCGCATGATGCTCAACACCGGCCCGAAGATCTCCTCCTGGGCGACCTTCATGTGCTCGGTCACGCCGCTCAGCAGCGTCGGCTGAAGCCAGAACCCGCCGGCGAGCCCTCCGGGCAGCTCCAGCTTCCCGCCGCCGGCCAGGATCGTGCAGCCCTCCTTCGGGGCCTGCTGCATGTACTTCAGGGCCTTTTCGTACTGAGGCCGGGTGATCATGGGGCCGACGTGCGTGGCCTCATCACGCGGGTCGCCCACTTTGAGCTTCGAAAGCTTCCCCAGCAGCAGTTGCTCGAACTCGTCGGCGATCAATTCAGCCACCAGGCAGCGCGAGCAGGAAACGCACAACTGGCCGCAGTTGGTGAACCCGCTGAAGACCGCCGCCTCGGCGGCGCGGTCCAGGTCGGCGTCGGCGAAGACGACGATGGCGTTCTTGCCGCCGCATTCGAGGTTGACCGGCTTCATCTGGTCGGCGGCGAGCCCAAGCTGGCCGACCTCCGTTGAGCCGGTGAAGGAAACGTTCTTCACCTGCGGGTGGACGACCAGGTCCCTGCCTGCCTCCGGGCCGAGCCCCAGGGCCACGTTGACGATCCCCGCCGGGATGCCCACCTCGGCGGCCAGCTCCCCCAGTGCCACCGTCGTCAGCGGCGTCTCCTCCGAAGGCTTGACCACGACGGCGTTGCCCGCCGCCAGCGCCGGGGCGACCTGCATCACCGCGTTGACCAGGGGGTAGTTCCACGGGGTGATGACGGCGACGACGCCGTACGGCTGGTACATGGTGATGTGCAGCCCGCCGGGCGTGTTCTTGACGGCCCCCTCGATCTTGTCGGCGGCCCCGCCGTAGAAGCGAAGCAGCGCCGCCGCGAACGGCAGCTCCACCTGGCGCAACTGGCTGATGGGCTTGCCCGAATCCAGCAGCTCCATTTCAACCAGCCGCTCCGCCTCGGCGTCAATGGCATCCGCCAGCCTGAACAGCAGCACCCCGCGGTCGGCGGGCGTGAGTTTCTGCCATTCGGCGGAGCGGAAGGCCCGCTGGCTGGACTGGACCATCCGCGCCAGGTCGTCGCCGGAGCAACAGACTTGTTGAGCAATGACCTTGCCCGTCGCCGGGTTCAAGACCTCCAGGCACCTGCCGCCGGCGTCGGGCATCTGCTTGCCGTCCAGCACGGGCGCGACTCGCATGGGAGCCATTTCCGTCTCCTCGCTCACCCGCCGGACCACGGCCGGCCCGGCCGCGCCGCCGGGCTACTCTATGCGATGTTCCCTGGAAGACCAAGCTTCATGTGCGTACGCTGAGCCCTGTCCGAAAGCTCTGTGGACTGCCGCGGGCCCGAGGGTCTCTGCGAAGCAAAGCCATTTGCAGTGTCGGCAGGCGGCTTGGCCATATACTTCTGTCAGGGGTCGCGGCAAAGGAGCACGACAACCGCGCGGTTGCCGCGTGGGAGGGTGCTGCCGGACCGGCGGGGGCCAGGAGCCACGCCCAAGCCCAGGCCGGTCCTGGGCTGGGAGTTCGTCAAGAAGGAGCGCTTCTCGGCAGGTATCGGGCAGGGCTCAGGGCATAGTGAGCAGGGGACTTGGCATGGAGCTCAAGGCTGAACGTATCGTCGTGACCGGCGGGGCCGGCTTCCTGGGCAGGCACCTCCAGGCTGGGCTGCTGCGGCGTGGAGTAAAGCGGGACGATCTGCGGGTGCCGCTCATCGAGGAATACGACCTGACCCGGGAGGCCGACGTGGTTCGGATGTACGAGGACATGGCCCCGACGATGGTGATCCACCTGGCCGCCGAGGTCGGCGGCATCGGCGCCAACCGCGCCAATCCGGGCCGGTTCTTCTACGCCAACCTGGTCATGGGGCTGCATCTCATCGAGCAAGCCCGCCGCCGGGGCATCAAGAAGTTCGTGCAGGTCGGCACCATCTGCGCGTATCCGAAGTTCACGCCCGTGCCCTTCCGTGAAGAGCACCTCTGGAACGGTTACCCCGAAGAGACCAACGCCCCGTATGGCATCGCCAAGAAGGCCCTGCTGGTGATGCTCCAGGCGTACCGGGCCCAGTACGGGCTGAACGGGATTTACCTGCTGCCGGTGAACCTGTACGGCCCGGGCGACAACTTCGACCTGGAGACCAGCCACGTCATCCCGGCGTTGATCCGGAAGTTCTGCCACGCGGTGGACGCCGGGGCGGGTGAGGTGGTGCTGTGGGGGACGGGCCGGGCAAGCCGGGAGTTTCTGTATGTGGAGGACGCCGCCCGCGGCATTGCGATGGCGACGCAGGCCTATGATGATCCTGACCCCGTGAATCTTGGGGCGGGCTTTGAGATCACGATCCGGGAGTTGGCGGAGAAGATAAAGTCCTCGACGGGGTTCAAAGGTCGCATCCGCTGGGACAGCAGCAAGCCGGATGGCCAGCCTCGCCGCTGCGTCGACACGTCGCGCGCCAAGGAGTTGTTTGGGTTCGAGGCGAAGATGCCTTTTGACGAGGGGCTCAGGCGAACCATCGCCTGGTGGCGCGAGCAAGCGGCTGCTCAACCTACAGGACGGTCTGCGTGAGAGATCCTGGGTGGGGGTGTTGAGTCAGAAGCGAGTTTGCCGGCGACGCTGGTGGGCCGGATGGATCAGGGCGTTGCTTCCGTCCGGCCCTTTCTTTTTGCGCTGATCCGGTCCGGTCATAGGACCTAAGAAAGCGGCCTGCAAGGGGTGGGCGAAGCCGGCCGTTTGGAGGGGGTCTCGTACGGCGCGTCACACGGGAACTTGAGCCCATACCACCTCCTTCGGGTCCGAAGACATCTGTCGGTTGGCGGGGCGAACCGGTCCACCCGCAGGCTGCATCGAGGTGAGCTTACGCGAATCCGTTCGGGTGGGACTTGTGCCAGTTCCAGGCATGGGCGACGATGGTCTGGAGGTCGGCAAACTGCCGGCGCCAGCCCAACTCGGTTTCTGCCTTTTGGCAGGAAGCCACCAGCTTGGGCGGGTCGCCGCGGCGGCGGGGCGCGGATTCGGCCGGGATTTCGTGGCCGGTCACTTCGCGGCAGGCCTCGATAACCTCACGCACGGAAAAGCCTTGCCCGTTGCCCAGATTGAACACCTTCAGCTGGCCCGGCTCGATCGCTTCCAGTGCCAGGACATGCGCGGCGGCCAGGTCCATCACGTGGATGTAGTCGCGGATGCAGGTGCCGTCGGGCGTGTCGTAGTCCTCGCCGAAGATCTTCACCGATCCGCGCCTCCCCAGCGGCACCTGGAGCACGAGAGGGATGAGGTGGGTCTCCGGGCGGTGGTCCTCGCCGATGTCGCCTTCGGGCGCAGCCCCGGCCACGTTGAAGTACCGCAGCGACACGAACCCCGCGCCGTAGGCCCTCGCGAAGGCCTCAAGCATGTACTCCACGCAGCGCTTGCTGGCGCCGTACGGGTTGATCGGGTCGGTTCGGTCCTCCTCGCAAATGGGAATCCGCTCCGGCTGGCCATACACGGCCGCCGTGGAGGAAAAGACCAGCTTGGCTACCCCAGCCGAGCGCATCGCCTCCAGCAACGTCAACCCACCGAGGCTGTTGTTCCGGAAGTACCGGCCGGGATTTTCGACGGACTCTGCCGCCTCGATGAGGGCCGCCAGATGGATAACCGCCTCAACGTTGTGCCCGCGCAGAGCGGCAGCCAACGCCTCGTGGTTGTTGATGTCGCCTTCAACCAACTGGGTGCCCCTGATAGCGGCGGCGTGGCCGGAGCAGAGATTGTCATAGACCACGCAGGCATGACCGGCTGATGCGAGAACTCGAACAAGATGCGATCCGATGTAGCCGGCTCCGCCGGTAACCAGAATGTTCAATGGCGTCTCCTGGGGAAAGCGATCGCGGGAATTATAGGGTCAAGAATGTTCGCGATGGTAGCTTCGGTGGCGCGATCTTGAGCTGAGGAGGACGGCGCCCAGGGCCGGGCGAGGGCCGTTTCTGGATGATCGCGCCGGGCGAGTTCAAGGCGGAGTAAGAAAGGCCGGCCGGCGCTGAGGCCAACCGGCCTGACGTAGTTTCTTACCCCCGACGGGATTCGAACCCGTGTTGCCGGGTTGAAAACCCGGTGTCCTGGGCCGGCCTAGACGACGGGGGCACCGTTTGCATTTTATCGCGAAGCCGACAATTAACAGATACGCCTCCGCGATGCAAGGCGTTGTGCCTTATCGGCAGCGGCCGGCGATTGCCGTGAACCAAATCCGTGCCTGTCTGCAGTTGCGGCGCTGGCACTCACCGCGGCCCGCCATCGGCGGCTGCCGCGTCCAGCTGGCGGGCGCATCTCCTTTGTAGACAAGGGATTGTTTGCTTCGGACTTGACAAATGCCTAACACAACGCTAACCTGCCAGTGGCACAGACACAAAGGGGTCAGTCCATGGAACGCAGCAACATCGTTCCCGTCAGCCGGCACGATTCGTGCCGCGAAGCGCTGGAGGCCCGCGCGATGCTGGCCATTGCCCATCTGGCCGCACCCATCCTGGCGGCCTGCCTGCCCGTCCTGGAGCGATTCGCCGGGGTCGGATCCGGCCCGCCGGGAAGGTCGGTCATGCTTCGCATCTGCGGGGCGGACTGAGAAGGAGGTTGCCGGCAACACTAAGTGTCCACAAGGCTTGTCGGCGCGCTTTGGCCGCACTTATCGGCCTGTTGAATCGTGTTGGTTTTTTCTGACGGGGGCCGCGTATGATTCCTATCGGACTAATCGCACTTTTTGTGTTTCATCCCCGACATGTATCAGGCCCAGCCTCAATGGGGCGGTAGTCCATCACTTGACGTGGAGGACTTGCGCGAAAAAAAGGAGTGGAGATGCGCACCCTGCTTCCGGCCTCATCGCAGTACTACCATCCTACCCGCGGCCAGGCCCTCGTCGAGCTCGTGGCCCTGCTGGAACGGACGCCTACGCCGATCCTGCGCGCGTATCTTCCCGTCGTTCGCCGGTACGCTCAGCCTCGGCGGCAGCTTCCGCTAACTTTGCAGCCGCTTGGGCAGCCTCCGCTGATCCACTAGCGGCCAGACCCATGACGAAGCCCCAGACGCGCTCGCGGTGCTTCAGGGGCAGCCGGCGGTAGGTCAGGACGATCTCGCGCTCGTCCTGGTTGAGGGCGGCGGCGAGCTGGTCGTCCGCCAAGGCGAAGGTGGAACGATCGAGGAGGTTGCCTCCTACGGCTCGATGCCGCGCAGCGGCCGTGCCGAAATCTTCGCGGGCGTACAGGCTCTCAAGGGGGACGGCCAGTGCCTGGGCCATTCTCTCGGCCAGGGCCGGTCGAGGCCGAAAGTGTCCCAGCTCGATGCGGCTGACCGTGTTTCGGTCGCAGCCAGCCTGTCGTGCAAGCTCCGCCTGCGTTAGCCCCGCGCGCTTCCTCACACTCCGCATTCTCGCTCCATCAAACATGCCGCAATTCTCCGCCTCAAAGACGGTATTGTCAAACTTTTTTTGAGACAATTCCTGGATGCTACGCACATTATGCACTTGCTCGAAGAATACTATAAGAATCCTATTGACGAGCGGCACGAGTGCGCTTAGAATACGCGTAGTTGCAGGGAGGCATGCGACTGCGAAGTTCGACGTTGCTTGGGGCATGGCGGCCGCCCTCGCGGCCAGTGGGGCTGCTCAGCACGGCCCAGCGCGCTACGCGGCGGCCCGTAGACCTCGCCGCCCATGCAGCTGGACTTGCTTGCGGCAAAGACGGCGCCGGCCGGCGGCGCAGGCGTCCGCAGCATGCCGAAGAGGGCTGGTGGTGAGATCTTTGCGAGACAAGACGGTGGAGGCGGAGCTGCTGCGGCCGTTCCTGGACGCCTGTCGCGAAGCCGCTCGTGGGGCGTCGGTGACGTACAAGACAATCGACGCTCATTACGCCGCGGTCGTGAACCCGCGCCACCGCGACGTGATGGATGGCCACGCGGCGGAGCTTCCCTGCCTGAGCGAGGTTCACGTCGAAGCAGCCTGCGCCTTCCGTGTGCCGTTGGGCAGGTTGCCGGAAGGCGCCCGGCTGGTCCCCGACGGAGATGACTGGGAGGTTCTTCTGGCCGGCCAGGTGCCCGGGCAAGGCGAGCTGGTCGCGGACCACGCAGCGCTGGGCCACGAGGTCCTCATCCAGGTGCTCGTACTGCCCGAAGGGCTGGCGGCCTTCGCGGCCGAGCACCTCGAAACCCAGCGGGGCTGGTCGGACCTGCGGCCGAAGTTCACGTGCTCCAGGCCGGCCTGCGAACTTCGGCGAAACGGCGCGTGCGGTGAGCTTTGGTTGACCTTCACAGCGGAAATGAACACCTAACCACAACCGAGTGACGCAGCAAGGAGAATGAGATGGACGGCAAACAGTACAGGCAAGGTCAAGAAGCGGGGCGTGCGAGCCCGCAGGGCCGCAACATCGGGTACCCGGTGGCCGGGCAAGGTCGCCCGGAGCACGATCCCGGGTGGGCAAGGTCGCTTTCGCTGATTGCGGCGCAGTGGCAGCAGATAGGGGGGCTGGCGCTGGCCACGGGCAGGCTGGCGCGGCAGGTCCTGGGCACGGTGACACCAGTATGTCACCGGCGCCGGGACTGGAAGCCGCAGGCGCCGCCTCGGCTGGCAGCGGAAACGGGGGAATCGGCAGCGGGGCAGGATTGCCCGGCGGCGGGGGCTGCTGTGGACCACGGCACGCTGGCCCGCTATGCCGCCTGTCCCTTCCAGGCGTGGGCCGTCGAGACCGGGTTCGTGGAGCATCACTCAGCGGCTGCCCAGGCAGGCCGCGAAGTTCACCGCGTCATCGCCGAGGCCATGCGGCGATACGTCGAGCTGGGCCTCCCGCCGGCCCAGGCCCTGGAAGCCGAGATCATCAACGCCAGGCCTGACGTCCAGCACAAGGCCGTGGACGGCCTGCGGCGGGCCGCCAGGGCCATAGACAGGTTCCTGACCTCGATCCATCCCGACGACATTCTGGCTTACCGCGGCGGCAGCGGGCCCAGGTCGGGGCGGATGTCGCGGCACGTCCTGCCGGCCACGCCGGATCGCCCCGGCGTGCTGGCTGCGTCCGAGGTGGATCTGCTCTACGCCGGGGCCTCGGCCGGCGAAGTCCACGAAATCGACTTCAAGAGCGGCCGGCGTGTCTGGACCGCCACCGACGTCAGCCAGGCCTTCCAGTTCCGCACGCACTGCTGGCTGCTGTTCGGGCGATTCCCGCGGCTGGAGCTGCATCACGTCCGAGTGTGGAACACCCGCGCCAATGTCCTCACGCCGGCCGTGAGCTTCTCCCGGCGGGACGCGATCTCCGCCGGGGCGCTGGTCAAAAGCGCGGCCCTGCGGCGGGAAATGGCCCTGGCGGAGTTCGGGCGGACGTGCGACGGCGCCGAGGCCGACGGCCCCGTCGGGGCGGACCGGCGCCGGGGGGACGACTTCTACTGGCCCGAGCTGGAGAAGTGCGCCCAGTGCCCGGCCTGCCTGAAGTGCCTGGCGGCGCTGGCCCCGGCGAAGGATTTTGCCGCCGAGCCGGAAAGGTACCTCCGCGACACCGCGGCGATGAAGGCGGCCCTGGCGGCACGGATGGCGATATTGCGGGCCGCGGTCCGGGCCCGCGACCAGGACCTGGTCTTCGGCGACCTGGCCTTCGGGGTCGAGAAGCCGACCCCCCGGCCGAATCCCGCGGCGGACTTCTACAAGCCGGTTGCCGCGGGGAAGTGATTGGGCCTGTTGCCTTGCGGCTCGGCGGCGGCAGTAGTGCACCCGTGTGGCCGCCGCAGGGGCGGGTCATCAACAACCAGCACCGGCAGTGGGCAACTTGGCGGGGAGAATGGGATGTTCTTCAGGTGCCCCGGCTGCGGGCGGAAATACGGAGATCCGCTGTATCACGGCCCGGCCGGCCACGCCCCCCCGGAGCTGTGCTTCGACTGCTGGGCCACCCAGTGGGGCCTGATGGAGATGATGATCAGCCGAGAGCGCGGCAACTGGCGGCGCCTGGACGTGGCCCTGTTCCTTCTCTGTCAGGGATTTAGCGAGCAGCAGGCCGGTGAGATCCTGGGCGTCCACCGCAACACCGTCATCAACTGGATCTGCCGGCTGCGAAAAAAACCTGAAGAAATCCCGGAATGGTTGTGCATCAGCTCGGCCTTTGCGCCAGGAAGTAAGTATACGGGGGAGGGATGTGAACACGCCGCCCAATCCTAGCGACTTGAAAATGGCCGCAGCCGTGTGCTCGGCCTACGGTATCGCCCCGTCGGACCTTGAGGACGCCGCCGCCGAGGTCTGGGCCGAGACCACGCGTGCGCCGAAGGAAAAGCGCCACGCAGTGGCTCACCGGACGGCGCGGCGAATCCTGGCCAGGCAACTGGGGGTTACGCAGAGGTCGCTTCCCGCCGACGCCGGGCGGGCCCAGGCCGTCGGCGACTACGAAAAGGCCCGGCTCGATTGCCGCGACCGGCAGGAACGGCACGGCTTCGATCTGCAGACGAAATGGTTCGCCGTTGAGAACCAGGTCTGCCCGCGCTGCGCCGCGCCGGGCCGTTTCGGCCCGCGCCGCGGGGCCTGCTCCTGCGGCTTCCGTTACGGGCCGCTGGGCGTCGCCGCCTCGGAGGCCGATGACGATGCACTGGAGAAACTACGCCGAGACACGCGGCAGCCCGCCTGACGGCGAGGTGGTCATCCGCTTCGATGCCCGCGACGCCGACCACCCCTACCTCAAGCGCCGCATCGCCGCCTACCAGGCCGACGGCAAGGCCGTCGTGCTGAAACCCCGGGCCCTTCCCGACACGGACCGAGCCCGATAGGGGAACCGTGGCCCGGGACCTCCCTTCGACCGAGCGGCAGGCCGTGGCCGACAGAAATGGTCCCTGCGGAATGGACTGACGGGTGCGGGAACATCGGTTCGAACAGGCATTTGAGCCGGCGGGCGAGTTTTGCCTGAGCCCTGGGGCCCAAATCAGCCCTTGCCAAATCTACTGCCCCAAGGGATAATGCAGCCAACGGTGAACGCTTGTCGTTGCCCGGAGGTGATCTGTGAAATCGCGATTGGGAGGCGCGGGCTTGGGCCAGTGCCCCTCTCCGGCGATTGTGTGTTCGTCCTGATTGGTTCGGAGGGTCGCGGAGGAAGAGATGGCAGGCAAAACCCCAGCAGTTTTCGTCTCAGTGAGCGCGCTGCTTCTTGCCGCAGTCCTGGTGGGCTGGGCGGCGGCAATCACGCCGCTGCCCGGGGACTCCCAGCCCGACGGCGCGGTGGACGGGCTGGATTATGACAGGTGGTCCCTGAACTACAAGGCGACCGGGGTGCCGAAGTGGTCCGAGGGCGGATACACCGTCGGGAACTTCAACGAAGACAACACCGTGGACGGCCTGGACTACAACATCTGGTCGCTGAACTACGGCCGGTATCGTTGTCTGGCGGTCAAGGACGTGGGGCTGTCGGAGGTGGGGGTCGAACGCGACTACAACATGGGGGCGGCCCAGAAGATCAAGCTGAAGGTGCTGCAGGAGTTCGGCCTGGCGGACTTCAACGTGCAGCCACTGGTGGGCAAGGTCGTCACCAGCGCGAAGCTGTACGTCAAGCCGGCCGGCGGCGGCAGGCTGAACCTCAACGACGGCACCGACCTGCGCTGGCTGACGGTTTCGACGATCTCCCATGACTGGGTGGAGGGCCTGAGCACCGGCTACGGCACCGACCCGGTCGGCCACGGGGCCACCTTCAACGAATCCAGCTACCAGCGGGACAACTGGGGCTTCAGCGGGGCCAAGGTCTGGGACGTGATCCTGGGCAACGGCAACACCCTCCGCTGCGACCTGTGGATGCAGCCAGCCCCCGGCCGGCCCGGCTGGCAGGAGGTCACCCTCGACCCGCGCCTGGTGCAGGCGATGGTGGCCGGGGCCAGCCACGGGCTGGCGCTGATGGACGGCTCGACCTGGTATGGGGTGAACAATTACATTTCCGCGCGGGAGAGCGGCAACGGCCCATACCTGGAGGTCGTCGCCGCCACGAGCGACACGGCAGCGCCGGCGGCCCCCACCGAACTGGCCGTCCAGCCCGCCCTGAACGGGGCCACCGCCACGCTGGGCGCCCTGCAGGTCAGCCTGCGCGTCCCGGCCGACGCCTTCTCCTACGACGTGACGGTCAACGGCGAGGCCGTGCAGCGATGGCAGATTCCCTTCGCGGCCGCGGGCGGGACCGTCCAGACCTTCGTCCTGCGCGACCTGCCGCCCGGGGCCGGCGCCACGGTGACCGTCAAGGCGGTGGACGCCGCCGGCAACGCCTCGCCAGCGGCCATCGCCGCGGGGACGGTCGGCCCGGCGCTGATCGTCCCGGAGCTGCCGGCCTTTCCGTTCCAGCCTGTGGCTGGGCCGCCCAAGGCCCTTGGCACGGCGGCGGTGTGGGCCTTCCCCGAGGTGACCAAGGTCGACCCGGTCACCAAGGCCGTCCTCCACGAGCAGGTGGCCACCGACTTCTGCCAGGCCAACCCGGTGTGGGAAGGTTCCACCGGGACGATCCGGCTGGCGGCGGCCAGGGGCGAGATCGTCAGCTTCCAGTTGGCCATCGAGGGCGCCCTGGCAGCCTGCAGGATTGAGATCGGCTCCCTGACCGGTCCCGGGCAGATCCCCAACACCGGCGCCAAGCTGTGGCGCAACTGGTACGTGCAGCGTGAGAGCGAATACGCCCTGCCCCAGGCCCTGGGTCAGGACTTCACCCTCCCCTTCGCCGACAACGCCGTCGTCGGCCAGACCCTTCAGGCCTTCACCGTCGACCTGCACGTGCCCAAGACCACCCCGGCCGGGGACTACCAGGGGGAGGTCCTCTTGACGGCCGGGACCGACGAGCTGTCGCTGCCGCTGAAGATCAAGGTCTACGGCGCCATGATCCCGGACGACGTGCACTTCGACCCGGAGCTGAACTGTTATGGCGGGCCCGGCACGGCCGGCAGCACGCAGTTCAAGGACAGCTTTCGCCTGGCCCACTACCACCGGTGCACGATCAACCGGGTGCCCTACGGGCAGAGCGGCAACGTGCACAGCGACTGGGTGCCGACGATCGCCGGCGACGGCCACGTGACCAACTGGTCAACGTTCGATGCCCACCTGGGCGGACTGCTGGACGGGAGCTGGTTCGCAGCCAACCCCCGCCCCAACGTGCCCGTGCCCGTGCTGTACCTGCCGCTGTTCGAGGGCTGGCCGCTGAATTTCCTGGACCACTACGACCCCGGGCCGGGCATCCCCATCAACGGCGACAACGACCTCGACAAGCTCCACCACGACACCATGGCCAAGCCCATCGAGGAGGCCATGGACGAGACCTTCAAGGCGGCCTTCCAGAACTGCGCCGCCGACTTCGTCGCCCACTTCGCCTCCAAGGGCTGGAACCGCACCATCATGGAGTTCTACCTGAACAACAAGCCCAGTTGGGGCTACACCATGTGGACCCTGGACGAGCCGACGGAGTACCTGGACTGGGCGGCGCTGAACTTCTTCGGCCGGCTGTACAAGCAGGCCGTCAACGACCCGGAGGCGTACACGGCGGACTTCCACGCGCGGCTGTACGAACAGGGGCTGGCGGCGATGGACCGCGGGCGGCCGACGTTCCTGTTCCGGGGCGACATCTCGCGGCCGATGTGGCAGGGCAGCGTCTCCGACGGGATCATCAACATCATGTACGTCGGCGGCATCTATCCCAGCGTGACGCGGCTGCTGGCCGACGCGGTGGGGCGGCAGCCGGTGACGCTGAACTGGTACGGCTCCTGCAATGCGGTGAACCAGAGCAACTGGGGGTCTGCGGTCTGGTGCCTCAAGGCCTTCGCACTTAACGGCAACGGCGTGCTGCCCTGGCAGTCACTGGCCGGCAGCGACGCCATGACCGCCTACGACACCAACGGCCTGATCATCAACGCCGGCTCCTACGGCGTGGCCATCGCCAGCTACCGCGTGCACGCCCTGCGGCGCGGGGCACAGGACTGCGAGCTGCTGCGGCTGCTGCAGCTCATGAACGGCTGGTCGCGCGAGCATTGCGGGATGCTGGTGTCCCAGAAGGTGCCCCTGACCTCGCAGTTCCCGACGAATCCCGATCCCATCTACGGCACGCTCACCAGCCAGGGTTTCTGTGAGATGAAGGAAGGCGTGCTGCAACTGCTGGAGGGGCCGGAGCTTGGCAAGAGCGCCAGGCCCTCGCGGGGCCGCGGTGCGGGGGTCCGTTCACGATGAGCTCTTCGTAGCGGGGGAGGCGTGAAGGTCGAGGTGGAATACGTCAGGCCGGATTCCCTGCGGCCGGCCCCGTACAACCCGCGGCGGATCTCGCGCCAGGCCCTGAAGCGGCTGGCGCGGCTGCTGGACGAGCACGGCTTCGTGGACCCGGTCATCGCCCGCCGGGAGGACCGGCTGGTCATCGGCGGGCACCAGCGGCTGCGGGCCAACGCCCTGCGGCAAACGCCCGACGAGCTCGTCCCGGCCGTCTTTCTGGAAGGCATCTCCGACGCCCGGGCCAAGGCCCTCAATATCGCCCTGAACAACCCGCACGCCCAGGGCGAATTCGACCCGCCGCGGCTCGGCGAGCTCCTGGCGGAGCTGCAAGCCGAGGTCATCGACCTGCCCGACCTGACCGGCTTCGATGAGCGGCAGATCGACGACCTGCTGGCCGAGGCAGGGCAGTCCTTCACTGGGGAAACCACCCTTGAGATTCCGCAGAGCTTCCAGGTTGTGGTGGAGTGCGACTCGGAGGACCGGCAGCGCCAGGTGTACGAGCTGATGACGGGCCGGGGCTACAGGTGCAGGCTGCTGATGATGTAAGGAAGCCACCAGCCACCGGCCACCAGGCACAGAAAGGTCAGAGGCTGGAGGAGAGAGGTGAGGGTCCGACGTCGCGGCGAGGGGACGGGGGCCAACTGATGACGTCAATTCCCGACCCTGCCTACCTGCGGTAAGCAGGCAGGTTGGCAGGCTCATGCCCGCCGCACAGACGAGCAGAAGCCCAGCCCGGGAAATGCCGATAGAAAGCAAGGATCCCACTTGCCCACTTTCCCTTTGTGGGATATACTTGAGGTGGGAAGGAGATCGGCATGGCCAAATCCGTCACCAGGATGGTTGACAGCAAGGGCCGCGTGACCCTGGGTAAGTCCTTTGCCAACAAGCTCGTGATTGTGAACGAGGTGCCCGCCGGCGCGATCCTCGTCCGGGCCGAGGCGGTTCCGGCAAAGGAGGCCTGGCTCCACAAGAACCCCCGGGCCATCGCGGCGGTCGTTCGCGGGCTCGCCGAGGCCGAGGCCGGAGAGTTCGCCGAAGCCCCTGACCTGGAGGAAGGCTCCGCCCTGGCTGATGCGATCGAGGATGCCTGATGTTCGCCGCCAGGTGGACGCCCACAGCCAGGGCAGAGTATGACCAGCTCAAGCAAGCGGCTCAGAGGGCTCAGGCCGGCCGGAAGCGCTCGGAGAAGAGGAAATCATCGAAGCAGGAGGGGCTTTTCAAGCAGGTCCACAAGGCCATCGGGCTGTTGCTGAACGACCCGCGGCATCCCGGCCTGCAAACGCACGCGTACGACTCCCTGGATCACCCGTATGACAGGGCCCAGAAGGTGTTCGAGGCCTGTGCCCAGAGCGACACCCCGGGAGCGTATCGCATATTCTGGTGCTACGGCCCCGGCAGGAAAGAGATAACCATCATCGCCATCACGCCCCACCCGTAGCCGGCCGCCGGCGACGGGAAGGTGAGGGGTTAGAGGTGAGAGTAACAGCAACGGATAGGACGACCCGCGCGGAACTCCAACCTCTTACCTCTAACCTCTAACCTCTAACCTGTGCCGTGACGTCCGCCATCCACGCCGGGGACACGTTCTGATGCCCAAGGTCACAGCTTCCGTCCAATGCCCGGTCCACGACAGCTTCCGCGTGCAGCAGGTGGCGGGGATGTTTGACGTGCCCGTGGCGGCCAGGGCCCGCCAGGCGTTCTGCGTGGAGGTGCCCTCGCTGGAAGAGCCCTGGAGCATCGGGGCCATCGTCGGGCCCTCCGGCAGCGGAAAGACCAGCATCGCGAAAGAGGCCTTCGGCGGGCTGTTTTACCGGCCCGCCGCCGCGGTAGGGGCCCTGGGGGCCTGGCCGGCGGATAAGGCCGTCATTGACGGCTTCGGCGACCTGCCCATCAGGCAGATTACGCGGACGTTGACGGCGGTGGGCTTTTCCAGCCCGCCGGCCTGGATCCGGCCCTACGCCGTCCTGAGCAACGGGGAGAAGTTTCGATGCGACCTGGCCCGGGCCCT
>LJUF01000100.1 GCA_001303665.1 Phycisphaerae bacterium SM23_33
GTAGAACCGGTCCGGATGGGCCAGCAGGTATTGCAGCCTCACGGTGGAGTCCCGCCCCGTGAAGAGGTTCTTCAGATAGCGGAACTCCCACCGCGGCCGGCCCTCCACCATCAGCAGCTTGGTCCGGTCGTCGGTGACCGAAAGCGTCAGGGCGCAGGAGTTGTTCTCGACGAAAACCTCCTCGATCTGGCTGTCGCCTTTGCCGGCCTTGGGCTTGACCTCCAGCCGGTAGGCGTGCAGGCCGGCCTTCTTCGGCTCGTCGGCCAACTGCACCCGCGTGCGGAAGACCTCGCCGGCCACGTGCACGTTCCGCAGGTCCACCACGCGGTCGCCGTCGTACAGCATGACGGCCGCCTCCCGGCCGTCCAGGCCGTCGAGCTTGACGTCGGCGCTCACGTACATCCGGTCGTCCTTGTAGATGGTGTCGGGCGACTCCACGGCGATGATGGCCGCGTCGGTGGGGGGCTTTTCGGCGCCCATGGCCGCGGCGCAGAAGGCCCCGCCCAGGCCGCCGAGCTGTCGGGCGAGCGGCTCGAGCTTGCCCTTGCCGTTGTCCTGCCCGTCGCTGAGCACGATGATCCCGCCCAGGTCCTGCTTGCCCAGCTCGGCCAGCAGCTTGGCCATGGCCCCGGCCAGGTCGGTCTGAAGCTCCTCGTCGGAGAATTCCGGGTCCCTTCGTCCGCCCGGGGCGGTGGCCGGCGCCGCGGGGGCCTCCGCCGGGACGGCGGGAGCCTGCCAGGACTTCACGTCGACCTCGGCCAGGGCCCCGTCGAAGCTGTACACCTTGACGTGGTAGTCTTTCTCCAGCCGTTCCAGCATTTTCCGGCCCGGTGGGCTTGTGCAGGAGGACGGCCTTGGCCAGTTGGAGCCGAGAGAGCGCGCTGACGGCGTCCACGGCGGCCCGGTCCTCGCCGCCGAGCTGTTGGTAGAGCAAGGAGTCCAGCTCCTGGCCGGCGCGCTGGATGGTGGGGGCGGCCTCTCCGAGGGCGGCCGCCGCCCGGCGGAGGGCGTCGCGGAGGCGGTTCAGGTTGGCCGGCAGGTCCCTGGCCCGGTCCCTGCCAGTCCACTCGGCGGCCTGCTGAAGCCCGGCCAGGACGTTCCTGCTCAGGGTGGCCTTGGCGTCCAGCAGGGCCGCCCGCCACTGCTGGGAAAGGGCCTTGGTCTCCTCCAGGGCCGCCTCCACGGGGGCGATCTGCCCGCCGACCGCCTTGTGCACGCTGGTGAGCCTGTCGTTCAGATCTTTGCGCCGCCGGCCGAGCGTCTCGCTCAACTGCTGGTTGCTGCTCCCGGCCAGGGCGTCGAGCCACTTCAGCTCCTCCAGCAGCTCTTCTCGGGCGCCGCGGAGCCTGCGGGCCTGGGCCTCGAAGCGGTACGGCCGCCGGGCGGCCGGCACCGAAAGGGCCTCCGCCAGCCGCAGCCTCTCGTGCGGCAGGAGCTGGCGATCGGCGATCTGCATGGAAGCGGAGGTGTCCACGAGCACGGCCACGGTCCGCTTTCGCGTCTGGCCGGACACCCACACCCGCACCGGCTGGGTGAGCATCAGCACCAGCAGCCCCAGCAGCCCCAGCCGCAGGCCGGTCAGCAGCAGCCCCATCCGCCGGGAGACGACCCGGCGCTCCAGGGCGTACAGCCAGATGAGGGCCTCGGCCAGCAAGGCCCCGCCGGCGGCCAGCGGCCACAGCGGCCAGTGCGTTGCCAGCAGGAAGATCCGCCCCAGCACCTGCAGCGCCAGCCAGATGCCGGCAAAGCCCAGCGCCATCCGCAGCACCAGCAGCCCGAGGCTGCTGAAGTTGCGCAGCAGGCCCGCCAGCCCGGCGGCCCGGGCGGGGCGGCCGACGCGGTAGAGCATCACCCATCCGGCGAAGCCGGCGGCCGCGGCGATGACCAGCACGGCGGTGGGCCAGCGGGGAGAGAGCAGGAGATGTCCGGCCTGGGCGGCGATCACTTTGCGGGCACCTCCTTCCGGGGCGACGGGGTTTGCAGCAGTTGGCGGGCCCTTTCGCGGAAGGCTTCGACGTCGGCCTGGTCGGTGCCGAAGGCCACCGGCCTGGCCAGGTGCACCTGACGGCGAAGGGCGATGGCGCGGGTGGTGAGGATTTCGGCCAGCAGCAGAGCGGCGCAGAGGACGGCCAGGACTCTCCAGATTTCGCTTCCGGGGACGCCGCCCTTAATGGCGTGGGTGAGCTCGCTGAGGGTTTCGGCCCGCTTGAGGTTCACGAACTCGGCGGCGCGGGCGTAATCCTCCGGGGCAAGCGTCAGCAGTTTGCTTTCCTCGGGGTTGCCCGGCACCACGAAGGGCACGCCGCCGACCCCGTCGGCGTTGCGGGCGACGGCCGGGCGCGTGGCCAGTTCCCCCAGGGCCTTGTCCGGCAGCGCCAGCCGGTACAGCCCGGCGGCGGCCGTGTGCGAGAACGTGGCCAGCCAGCCCCGATGTGCATCGGGGCGGCGCTGCCGGAGTTCGGCGGCGTGGCGCTGGCCATCGGGGGTGAAGACCTCGGCCACGTCGCCGTGGCTGATCTGGCCGGGGATGGGGAAGGCGATCTGCTGGCCGGGCTGGATGTTCATGGGCGGCTGGGAGGGGGCGGCCAGGTAGTACACCAGCTCGTGGACCATGGGCAGGTAGCATTCGTGGACGGGCAGGTCGGAGAACTCCCGGTCCAGCGGCACCGCCAGGGTGAGCACGAAGCCCAGGGCGGCCTGGCGCTGGATGAGGTAGGGCTCGGCGTTGTCCATGGCGGCGCCCACGGAGACGCCCGGCTCGTCGTCGCTGGCCAGCACCCAGCGGCGCTTGATCTGGGCCGAGGCCAGGTCGCTCACCGACGGATCGGCCAGCAGCTTCAGGGCGGGGTGGTCGATGGTGTTGGGGGCGACGTGGACGAAGCGCTGCTCGGCGCCGTCGGCCACGGGCAGGTCAATGAACTCCACCAGCCGGCAGCCGGTGATCCGCTTGCCGTCCGGGCCGGTCCAGCCGCTGTAAAAGTCCTTGTCCGCCTTCTGCCCGGGGGCGATGAGCACCCCGCCGCCGCCCTGCACGTACCGGGCGAGCCTCTCGGCGGCCGAGGCCGGCAGCCGCGGCACGTCCGCCAGCACCACCACACTGTATTCGTCGAAGTCCTTGACGGAGGCCACGTCCGAGGCGACGACGAGCTTCGGCTCAATCAGGTTCTCCGCCGGGTCGGGTCTTTCCTCGCTGGGCGGGGCCAGGGCGATCTGGAGGAAGTCGGCGTCGCCTCCCAGCGGCCGGGTGGAACGCTCCCCCGCGATCACCAGCACCGGCAGCCTCTTCAGCACGTTGACCACGTGCAGGGCCTGGTTGTCGCCGGGCAGGTCGTCGGGGCACAGCACGGCCGCCGAGACCACGTGCGGGCCGGACGCCTTGAAGTGGTGGTCGAACTCGACCGTGGCCGAGGCCCCCTCGGCAATCCGCCCGGTGGGGCGGGCCTGCCCACCTGCGGTAGGCAGGCGGGCCTCCAGCTCGACCCCGTCCACTGCCAGGCGGACGCCCTCCGGCTCGAGGTCGCCCACGCCGGTGTTGGCGACGGTGACGCTGATCCTCACCGGCCGGTCCGTGCCCACCACCGCCCGGGCCAGCCGAAGCCCCCCCACGCAGACGTTCCGCCACTGCTTGGGGATTTGGAGGGTGCGGACGATGACGACCGGGGCCGCGGGCAGAGACTCCTTGGCCTCCTCGGCCAGAAAGGCCCAGCGCTTCCGCCCGTCCAGGTCCCAGCCGATCTTGTGCCCGTCGGTGATGAGGATGATCTTCTTGGCCAGGTTGCTGCCGGCGGCGAGCGACCGGACGGCCTCGTTCAGCGCCCTGGGCACGTCCATGGAGCCGCCGGCCGGCCGCAGGCCCTCCAGCTCGCGGCGAACGGCGTCCAGGTCGGACAGGGGGGTGGCGACCACGGGCTGGGCGGTGGGCCCGGCCAGCACCACGCTCACCGCGTCGCCCGCCCGGCAGACCTCCAGCACCTGGCGGGCCTCGTCGGCCGCCCGCTGGAAGCTGCTCGCCCCGGCCGATTCCAGCGTCATGCTCAGCGAGCCGTCCAGCACGATGGCGATGTCCTGGGCGTCGGCGGTGTCGGCCACCAGCAGGCGCCCGGTCCGCAGGAAAGGCCGGGCCAGGGCGAAGGCCAGCATACCCAGCAGCAGGCAGCGCAGCAGCATGAGCAGGATTTCCTCGATGAGGATGCGTCGGCTGCGGGAGGTGAGCGACTCTTCCAGGAACTGCATGGCGGCCCAGTCCACCAGTTGGGCCCGGCGGCGGTTGAGGATGTGGATGATGATGGGGATGGCCACCGCGGCCAGACCCAGCAGCATGATGGCGTTCAGGAACGTCATGGCAACTCACAGGCACGAGGGACGAGGGAGGGCGCAAGGCACCCGGCGCCAGGCAACCGCGCGTGCTCGTCCCAGGGGTCGTGTCAGTATTTGGTTTCCTTTTTCCTCGTCAGGCTCCCGATCAGCCCGTTCAGGATGCGGGAGCATTCGTCGGCGTCCGCCAGCAGCGATTCAGCCTGCTTGTTCGTCAGGTGACCCAAATCTTCCGCCAGCAGTGCCTGCGTTTCCACCTCGTACAGGCTGGCCCGGGCGGTGCGGAGGAAATTGACGTAGTCGCGCCGGCTGCCGCGGCCGTAGCCTTCGGCGATGTTGGACGGAACCGAGACGGCGGCCTTGCGCAGTTGCTGGCATAGACCATACAGCTCGTCCTTGGGAAAGAGCTTCGTGGCCCCGTACACGCGCCTGCCCAGCGCCATCGCCTTTTGCCAGGCGATCAGATCGCGGTAGCTGCGTATCTGCTTTTTCTCGCCTGCACGGTGCGGCGTTTCCGTGCTCACGCGCCCTTTCTCCTGCTCACCAGAGCCGCCCCTCGGCGGGCTGTTTGCTGTTCCCTCGTCCCTCGTGGCACGTGCCTCATGCCTCTCACCGTGTCCTCGCCATCCGGTGCGCCAGGTAATGCGCCAGGGCCACGTCAAAGCTGTTTCGCGTCGACAACCGCACGTAGTCCACGTTCATCTGCCCGCAGCCGATCTCCAGCCGGCGGACGAAGCGCCGCACCCGGGCGAGGTATTCGCTCTTGACCGACAGCGGGTCGAGCTGGATGCGGTGGGCCAGCCGCTCCAAGTTGCGGAACAGGCTCCAGCCGTCGAAGGGGAAGGTCAGCTCCTCTTCGGCCAGCACGTGCAGCAGCAGGATCTCGTGCTTGCGGTAGCGGAAGTGGTGCAGGGCCCGGAGGATCTCCTCCAGCTCGTCGAACAGGTCGGAGATGATGATGACCAGCCCGCGGCGGTGGATGCGTTCGGCCAGGTCGTGGAAGATCTTGGCCAGCGAGGTCTCGCCGCCGGGGCGGCAGGCGGCGAGCTCCTGGAGGATGACCCTGAGGTGGGAGGCCCGGCTGCGTGGGGGGATGTAGCGTCGGGTGTCGGTGTCGAAGGTGGCCAGGCCCACGGCGTCCTGCTGGTGGATCATCAGGTGCGCCAGCGAGGCGGCCAGGAACTGCCCGTACCGGAACTTGCTCAGCCGGTCGCCGTTGTGCCGGGCCGAACGCCGCCCGGTGTAGCCCATGGAGCCGGAGGCGTCCAGCAGGATCAAGGCCCGCAGGTTCGTCTCCTCGATGTACTGCTTGATGTAGTAGCGGTCGGAGCGGCCCCAGACGCGCCAGTCCACGTCGCGGATGTTGTCGCCGGGCACGTACTCGCGGTGCTCGGCGAACTCCACCGAGAAGCCCTTGTACGGGCTCTTGTGCCGCCCGGAGACGAAGCCTTCCACCACCCCACGAGCGATCAGCTCCAGACGGTGGATCTTCCCCAGGGCCTCGGGGTCCAGCAGCTGCATGTATTCGGGCTGTCCGTGGCCGTCGGTCTTGCCCACCTCAGGCTTCCTCGATCTGCCGGCGGAGCTGGGCCAGGGCCCGCGGCAGTTGGGTTTCGAAATCCTCCCACTGGGCCTCGATGGCGATGCGGCCGTCGTAGCCGGCGTCTTTCAGCGCCCGGAAGTACGGGCGGTGGTCCTCGCCGCCGAAGCCGACGGGCACGCGGCCGGCGGCCTCGGCGCAGTGGGCGTGGGCGATCAGCCCGCCGGCGGCGCGGATGGCCTGGGGCGGATCGCCGTCCCTGGCCATGTGGTAGGTGTCGGCCAGCAGGCGGACGTTGGGGTGATCGGCCCGGCGGACCAGCTCGGCGCCCTCGCCCACGCTGTTCACGATGTTGCACTCCTGCCGGTTGAGCGGCTCCAGCACGAAGGTGACGCCGGCCTCGGCCGCCATCGGGCCCCAGCGCTGGAGGTGCCCGACGATCTGGTCGGCGGCGGCGGCGCGGTCGAAGCCCTCCGGCACCCGCCGGCTGCCGCCCGAGCCGTACACGATGATCTTCAATCCCATCAGCCCGGCCCGGCGGCAGACCACCGCGATGTAGGCGTCCACCGCGGCCGGGTCCACCTCCGGCCCGGTGGTCTTCAGCTCCCCCGGCAGCAGGACGTTGGCCGCCTGCACCGGCAGGGGGCAGGCCCTGGCCGCCGCCAGCCGCTTGGCGAAGGCCGATTCGCCTTCCCTCGGGCAAAGCAGGTTGGCCACCGTGCCCTCGACGAAGTCCAGCCCGTCCACCGCCCGCGTCATGCTCTCCGGCGCCGTGCATACCCCAATCCGCATGCCAGCCTCCGATCGCTGATCGGCACCCTCGTGCCTCGTCCCTCGTGCCCGCTTGCCTAGGCCACCGCCTCTTCCACGGCCGGCTTGATCTCCGCCAGCAGCCGGCGGACGATCTCGTCGCTGCTGATCCCGGCGGCCTCGGCGTTGAAGGTGGTGATGATGCGGTGCCGCAGCACCGGGGCGGCGGCCACGCGCACGTCCTCGGTGGTCACGTGGTAGCGCCCGTGCAGGATGGCCCGGGCCTTGCCCGCCAGGATCATGTAGATGCTCGCCCGCGGCCCGGCGCCCCAGTTGACCAGCTCGTTGATGAAGTCGGGTGCCTCCGGCGCCGCCGGCCGGGAGGCCCGGGCCAGGTCGCGGGCGTACTGGTACACGTGGTCGGCCACCGGCACCCGGCGCACGATCTCCTGAAGCTGCAGGATCTCCTCGCCGGTCAGGGCCACCTCCAATTGGGCCTGGTAGCTGCTGGTGACCTGCTTCATGATGTCGATCTCCTCCTGGGGGCGGGGGTAGTCCACCAGGATCATGAACATGAAGCGGTCCAGCTGCGCCTCCGGCAGCGGATACGTGCCTTCCTGCTCGATGGGGTTCTGGGTGGCCAGCACGAAGAACGGCTCCGGCAGCGGATACGTCTGCTCGCCCACGGTGACGTGGTGCTCCTGCATGGCCTCCAGCAGCGCCGCCTGGGTCTTGGGCGGGGTGCGGTTGATCTCGTCAGCCAGGATCATGTTCGCGAACAGCGGCCCGTGCACGAACCGGAAGACCCGCTTGCCCGTGGTGCGGTCCTCCTCCAGCACGTCCGTGCCGGTGATGTCCGAGGGCATCAGGTCGGGCGTGAACTGGATCCGCTTGAAGGACAGGTGCAGCACCTGCGCCGTGGTGGACACCAGCAGCGTCTTGGCCAGCCCCGGCACGCCCACCAGCAGGGCGTGGCCGCGGCAGAACATGGTGATGAGCACCTGCTCGATGACCTCCGTCTGCCCCACGATGACCCTCCCCAGCATCTCGGTCATCTTCTTGTAGGCCTGGTTCAGGTGCTTGACCGCCTGGATGTCTCTTTCGTCGCTGCTGCTGGTCTGGGCTTTTGCCATTGAGATCGGCTCCTTGTGGATGTCCCGCCGCCCTGCGGGCGCACGGTCCCATCGGGACAATCGTATGGTGTCTTAAATCTTCAGCACCCCCGGAAGTTCCGCGAAATCTCACCGATTCGGCCGCGGAGGGCGGCGCGGCGGGCCTGGGTTTTCGGGCGGGCCCGCGCGGGTCGGCCGGCAAAGAAACGGCCGCCCTTGAGGGTCAAGGGCGGCCGCTTAACTGCGCGTCGGCCCCGCCGGGGGCATTATGGCAGCGGCGTCAGCCGGCTTGAGCTTCCTCGCCACAGGCGAGCATGGCCGGCGCGCGAGTTAACGGTTCTTCAGTCCACGGCCACGACCTCGGTCACCTCCGGCACCTGGGCCTTCAGATGCCGCTCCACGCCCATCTTCAGCGTCATGGCCGCCATGGGACAGCCCTTGCACGCCCCCTGGAACCGGACGGAGACCTTGCCGGTGTCGTCCTCGATGCCGACCAGCTCGATGTCGCCGCCGTCGGCCTGGATCATGGGGCGGATCTTCCCGATCACCTCGTTGACCCGGTCGTTGAGTGTCTTGGCTTCTTCCATTGTTGAATGTCGCTGCCTCCGCCTTGTCGGGTTGTGGTTTCCCTTTCCTCGCCGCCACATTATAGGGCGGCCACCCCGCCCGGGCAATTTCCAAACCGCCGCCCCTGCCTCCCCCGGCCGGACCCGCCAGTGGGTCGGCGGGGTCGTCAACTGGGTCAAGCTCTGGCGGACGCGCGGACGCCTCGCCATGGTACTTATCACCGGCTCTCCGCGATGCCCCGGCCGTAAGCCGCTTGCCGAAGCTCATGTCAGGGCAGGTCCCGAAAGGCTTCGCCAGGCGTCTGCAGGCGCGCGCAACAAAAAGGGAGACAGCGATTTGGATTCTTCCCCTTCGTGCATAGAATTCGGCAGTTGCACGAATCGCACCGAAGGAGGTCCTACTCAGGCACTTGGCGGAATGGAATCCTTGAGGGCGGCCGGGAGTCCTGCCGGTTTCCCCTCCAGTCCGACCATGTGCGCAGGGCCGCAGCGGCAAAACGGATAGGGAAGATCCGATGGCAAGGAAGGGCTTTTGCCGACTGTCTTGTCTGTTCTGCTGCCACCCGTCGGGTAAATCCCACCTCAAGCACGCCATGGCGGCCACCGGCTGCGCTGAGGTCCACAAAGCCAAGCCGCCGCTGCCGTCAACACATGGCGTCGCCCCTTCGGCCTGGGTGACGCCGCCCACCCGCCTGGCGCCCCAAAGCCAGGTTGAACCGCGAATCCGTCGTGCCGAGCTCTGGCACAGATACTCTTCGGTATCCCCAAAGGAGTCGAGCCATGTCCGCCATTTCCGACCCCCGCCAACGTAGCCGAGCCCTGTCGCACAAGGCCGCCCGCCGCCGCAAGGGCCGGCGCCGCGGCAAGCACGAGCCGGATCTCGCCGGCCTCGGCCAGCAGTCCGTCCTGGAGCCGCTGGAGCCGCGCCTGCTGCTGTCGGTTAACCTGCTGGGCGTGCCCAACTGGATCGACCAGGGGCCCGGCCCGGTTGACAACACCCCCCAGCGCCAGGACGGCGGGGCCGTCGAGGCCATCGCCGCCCACCCGACCGACCCGGACACGCTGATCGTCGGGACGGTCAACGGGGGGATCTGGCTGACGACCAACGCCACCGCCGCCAGCCCGACCTGGACGCCGCTGACGGACCAGCTTCCTTCGCTGTCCATCAGCGCCATCGCCTACAGCCCGCTGGACCCGACCTGCAACACCCTCTACGCCGGGTTCGGGCGGCGGAGCGCCGGCGCCTGGGACGGCGGCCCCGACGCCGGGCTGGCGCGCACCAGCGACGGCGGGACCACCTGGGTCATGATCGGCCAGGACGACCTGGTCGGCCTGGATATCCGTAGCGTCGTGCCCACCGCCATCGGCACGTCGCTGGCCGATCAGGTGGTGCTGGTGGCTTCGCCCGAGGGCGGCGTGTATCGAAGCACCGACGGGGGCCTGTCGTTCACGCGGGTCTCCGGGTCGGACGGATCGGCCGACGGGCTGGACAACGACGCCGACGGCACGGTGGACGAGGTCGGCGAGCTGAACCTGCCCGACGAGGACGCCATGCACCTGGTGGGCGACCCGGGCAACGCCATGCGCTTCTACGCCGCCATCCCCGCGGAAGGGATCTACCGCAGCGACGACGGCGGCGCCAGTTGGGTGCAGGTCAACGGCTCGGGCGCCACCAGCCTGAGCTGGGCCCTGCCGGGCGTCCGCATCGAGCTGTCCGTCCATGACAGCCCCGGCAACAACGTGGTGTACGCGGCGATCCTCCAGAACAACGTCGGCCCCGCCACCACCTTCACCCGGCGGGTCATCGGCTTCTTCCGCTCCACCGACCAGGGCGCCAACTGGCGGCAGGTGCAGAACATGCCCGACGTCCCGGCAAGCGGCCAGGGGGCGTGGCACTTCGCCTTTGCGGCCGATCCGAACGACCCCGACGTCGCCTTCATGGACGGCGACGTCAGCGGCGGATATCGCATCGTCATGGACGATGCCACACCGGCCAACGACACCTGGACGGTCATCTCGGCCCCCGACGGCAGCACCAAGCACGTGGACAGCCGGGACATCGTCTTCGACGCCAACGACGACCTGCTGGAGGCCAACGACGGCGGGCTGTACCGCCTGGTCAGTCCCAACACCCCGGCCGCCTGGTCCTGGGAATCGGTCAACGGAGACATGCGGGCCGTGGAGTTCTACTCCGTGGCGCTGGACACCCTGAACATGACCATCTTCGGGGGCAACCAGGACAACGGCACGCCCCGCCAGCCAGCGCCGGGGGCCTGGTCGTGGCCCCGGATGTCCGGCTGCGACGGCGGGGTGGTGGGCGCCGACAACGACCAGGTCGCCTGCGGCGGGCTCGTCCGGCGGACCATCGACGCGGCCAACGCCCAGACCGGTTCGGTGGGGGTCGGGCTGATCGTTGACGGCACCGGCGGCATGGCCATGAACGGGCCCGGCACGCTGAGCGGGCGGTTCGACAACACCATCCAGTTCATCCAGCAGTACCTTCTGAACGCCGTGGACCCCTCGCGCATGCTCATCGGCACCAGGTACCTGTACGAGTCCACGAACTACGGGGACAACGTCACCGCCCTGGGCGGGCTGATCGACCTGACCAACAACGGCGTGGACGACGACGGCGACGGCAGCCCCGACCCCGACCTGGACGAGTGGAGGCCCGACAACCCCATCGGCCAGGTCACCGCCATGGCTTACGGCGGCCGGCTGGGCGGCGTGGACAATCCCGAGGTGATTTACGTGGCCTCGGGCACCACGCTGCGGCTGCGGACCGCGATCGTCAACGGGGACCTGACCGACTTCATCACGCTTCCGGCGTACCCCGGCAGCGATATCAGGGACATCATTCTCGACCCGGATGATTGGGGCAGAGGTTACGTCGTTGACAATGCCGGCCGGGTGTTCAGTTTCATCAACGCCGGGGCCAGCGCGGCGGACTGGACGAACATCTCCGGCAACATCGCTGACCTGGCTGAGCTGGGCCCCGACCTTCGCACCATTGAGGTCATCACGACGACCCCCGCCCCCGGCGACGACGTGGTCGTGGTCGGCGGCCTGGGTGGGGTCTACCGCACGCTGAATCCCGGCCCGGGCGCCGTGTGGGCGGAAGTGGGCGTGAACATGCCCAACGCCGTCACCAGGGACCTGCGCTACTACGCCTCCGTGGACGTCCTGCTGGCCGGTACGTACGGGCGCGGGGCCTGGACCATCTCCAACGCCAGCACCGCCCTGGCCTCGCCCAGCGTCCTCCAGATCGACGGCGACACCGATGTGGCCGGGCAGGACGACGTGATCAAGCTCATGCGCGACGGCGACAACCCCGCCATGCTGCTGGTCTTCCTCAACAGCGCGGTGCCCACGGCCAGCTACCCGATGTCGGCTTTCGAGCAGATCAACGTGAACGGTCTGGGAGGCAACGACACGCTGATCGTGGACAGCTCCAACGGCCTGATCACCGTCCCGCTGGGCATTCGCTACGACGCCGGGATCGGCTTCGACGATCTCAGGCTGGAGCAGACCGACGGCGACACCCAGACGGACGAAACGCTGGCCGTGGGGGCCAGGCCCAGGTCCGGTGAGAGCATCATCGTCGGCCCGAGCGGCGTCCAGACCATCTTCTTCGAGAAAACCGAACCGATTGTCACCATGGTCCCGTCGCTGAGCTTCAGCATCACCAGCATCCCCGGGCTGGCCAGTCTGCTCCAACTGGACAACGCCATCAACTACACCGCCGGCCAGACCATACCCAACAGCGGCCGCGTGACCGTGGACAACTTCGAGCCGATCGAGTTCATCAACAAGCAGAACCTCGTCATCGACGCCGGGGCCGGCAGCGACACCATCCACCTCAACAATGCCAGCACGCCCACCGGCCTGATCGGCATCGCCGTCAACGGC
>LJUF01000101.1 GCA_001303665.1 Phycisphaerae bacterium SM23_33
GCTTCTCCGCGCCGGACTGGGCCCGGTCCGGGTCCGCGTGCCGCACCAGCAGCCGCACCAGCCGTACGTGCGGCGGCACCCCGGCCGAGGCCCTTAGCGGCAGCTCCGCCGCGGCGAAGCCCTCGTAGTCGTGCCGCAGGGCGAACTGGATGGCCGGGTCGTCGGGATGCACGGTTTGCACGACGACCTCTCCGCCGCTGGTCCCCCGGCCGGCGCGGCCGGCGACCTGCACGATGAGCTGGAAGGTCCGCTCGGAGGCCCGGAAGTCCGGGATGGCCATGGCCGTGTCGGCGCTGACGATGCCCACCAGCGTCACCGTCGGAAAGTCCAGCCCCTTGGCCACCATCTGCGTGCCCAGCAGGATGTCCACCTCACCGGCTGCGAAGCCGTCGAAGACCTGGCGAAACTGCCGCGGCGAGGTCATGGTGTCGCTGTCCATCCTGGCCACCACCGCCGAGGGAAACTTCCGCGCCAGCTCCGATTCGATCCGCTGGATGCCCAGCCCGAACAGCACCAGCTTCTTCCCGCAGGCCGGGCAAGAACGCGGCAGCTCGGCCGTCAACTGGCAGTAGTGGCACATGGCCAGGCCGATGGCCTGGTGGAAGACCATCGCCCGCGTGCAGTCCACGCACTCCATCCGCCAGCCGCAGGACGGGCAAAAGACGTAGTTGGCGTAGCCGCGGCGGTTCATCAGCAGGATGATCTGCTCCCGCCGGTCCAGGGCGGCGGCGATCTTGTCCGCCAGCGTCCGCCCGATCAGCTCGATCCGGCCGCGCGTGATCTCCTTCCGCAGCTCCACCAGGCGCAGCGCCGGCAGCGGCAGGCCGCGAATCCGCCGCGGCAGGCGCAGCACCTCATACCGCCCGCGCTGGGCGTTCAGCAGCGACTCCAGCGACGGCGTGGCCGAGCCCAGCACCACCGGCACGTCCTCCAGGGCGGCCCGCTTGATGGCCACGTCCCGGCCGTGGTACCGGGGGACGGTGTCCTGCTTGTAGGAGGACTCGTGCTCCTCGTCGACGACGATCAGGCCCAGGGAGCGGGCGGGGGCGAAGACGGCGCTGCGCGGTCCGATGACGGTGGTGGCGTGGCCGTCTCGGATCTGTTCGTAGTGGAAGGCCCGCTCGGCGGCGGTCAGGGCCGAATGCAGCACCGCCACCCGCGGCAGCCGCCGCGCCAGCCGCTGAAGCGTCTGCGTGGCCAGGGCGATCTCGGGGACGAGCATGATGGCCTGCCGGCCGGCGCGGATGACCTCGCGGATGGCCCGCAGGTACACCTCGGTCTTGCCGCTGCCGGTCACCCCGTGCAGCAGCGTCACGCTGAAGCCGCCCCGCAGCCGGTCCTGGATCGCCGCCAGCACCTCTTTCTGGTCGTCGTTGAGCTCGAACGGGTCGGGCTCGACGTCCTCGGAAAGCCGCCCCAGCGTCTGCGGCCGGCTCTCCAGTCGCAGCAGCTCCCGCCGGGCCAGCCGGCCCACCGTGTCGCGGGAGGCCTGGCTGTGGGCCAGCAGTTGCTCCAGCGGCAGCTCTTCGACGCCTTGCTTGCGAGCCTCGTGCAGCTCGTCGAGTATTCGCCGCTGCCGCGGACCCAGCGACCGGGGCCAGTCGGCCGGCCCGGCCAGCAGGTGCACGAGCGTCTCGGTTCGGGGGGCGTGCCGCCCGACGGCCAGCGGCACCATCGCCGCCAGCGTCATCCCGGGCGGGGCGACGTAGTACCGGCTGATCCACTCCCCCAGCCGCTGCAGCCTCTCGTCCAGTTGCGGGGCCTGCTCGAGCAGCTCGGCGACGGTCTTGAGCGGCCTGTCGCTCACCGGCCGGTCCAGCTCCACGACGAATCCCAGCCTCTTGCGGTCGCCCCGGCCGAAGGGCACGCGGACGCGCAGCCCCGGCTTCGGCGGGCCGAACTGGCCCGGCCAGAGGTAGTCGTACCTCGCCCAGACGTTGGCCGCCACGGCCACGGCCACGACCTGCTGCCCCGCAGGGGCCTTGTCCTGGAAGAGCTCGCCCACGCCGGCCATGTTAAGATGCCCGCGGCCGGCTGCCAAGGGCGGCCGAAACAATTGAGGTTTCTGCATGGAGACGGTAAGCTCTTGCTTCCGGGGCGGCGGCATCGCCGGCTCCCCGCAGGAGATGAACATGACGCCCGAGGCGCGGGACGGGGCTTCAAAGGTCCTTGTGGTGGACGATAACCTGCAGAACCTCGAGCTGCTGGTGGAGTACCTCCAGACCATTGAAGAGGTCACCACGGTGACCGCCACCGACGGGCTCGACGCCCTGGAAAAGGTGCAGGAGTCCAGGCCGGACCTCATCCTGCTGGACATCATGATGCCGCGCATGAGCGGCTTCGAGGTCTGCCGGAAGCTCAAATCGGATCCCGAGACGCGCGACATCCCCATCATCATGGTCACGGCCCTGAACGAGCTGGGCGACATCGAGCGCGGGGTCGAGTCCGGCACCGACGATTTCCTCTCCAAGCCGGTCAACCGCCTGGAACTGCTTACGCGCGTCAAGACGCTGCTGAGGCTGCGGCACCTGAAGGACGAGCTGGAGCGGACGTTGGCGTACCTGAACGACGTCGAGTCGGCGCCGCCCCCGGAATGACCCAGACCGGAACGCCTCTGGAGCGTTGGAAGTCGGGGTCGGAGGTTACCATGAAGACGACCCGCTGGGCCTGGTATCTGCTTTTGGCTGCAATCGCGGGCGGCTGCGGCGCGCCGGCCGGCACCGCCCGGGTCAAGCCGGCTGCGACCGAGCCGATGGAGGTCGCCGCCCGCACGCCGGCCCGCCCGGGCGTGACCGTCGCGCGATTGTCCAACGGCTTGACGGTCATCGTGGCCCAGAACCATGACGCACCGGTGGTGTGCGTCAGCGCCTATGTCCGGGCGGGGGGGCTGTACGAGGGCAAGTACCTGGGGGCCGGCATCAGCCACCTGTGCGAGCACCTGGTGGCCGAGGGGGCCGTGCACGACCACGGCCCGGCCGGCACCGCCCCCGAGGCCAAACAGACCGGCTCGCGCGTGGAGGAGATCGGCGGGCAGTCCAACGCCTACACCTCGCTGGCCCACACGTGCTATTACATCGCCGCCGCGGCCAGCAAGACCGACGCGTGCATCGACCTGGTGGCCGACTGGATGGCCCGCTCACAGATCACCGACGCGGACTTCCGCCGCGAGCACGACGTGGTCCAGCGCGAGTTGGAGATGGGCCGGGACAGCCCCCGCCGGCAGCTTTGGTACGCCCACGCCCGCAACTTCTACGGCACGCACCCGGCGGCCGTCCCGGTCATCGGCTACCAGGCGCCGCTGGCGGGGCTGACCCTGGCCGACGTGCGGGACTACCACCGGCGGATGTACGTGGTCCAGAACATGGTCTTCGTCGTGGCCGGGGACGTGGAAACCGACAAGGTCCTGGAGCAAGCGCGGCGGGCCTTTGCCGGTTTGCAGCCGGGGCTGCTGCCGGACCTGACGCTGCCCGAGGTCTCGCCCATCGCCAACACGCGAAGGGTGGTTTTCGCCCACAAGGCCGCCACCGAAGCCATGCAGTACGTGAGCTTCCGCACGATCCCCCTCATCCACGAGGACCTGTACGCCCTGGACGTGCTCAGCTACGTACTGACCAACGGCGAGTCGTCCCGGCTGGTGCGCAGGCTGAAGCGCGAGCAGCGCCTGGTGACGGACGTGGACAGCTCTTCCTGGACGCCCGCGTGGGGCCGCGGGCAGTTCAGCTTCAGCTTTCGCTGCCGGCCCGAGCAGGCCGATGAGGCCGAAAAGGCCCTGCTCGCCGAATTGGGCAAGGTCCTCGCCGAGGGCGTGACGGCCGAGGAGCTGGCCCGGGCCAAACGCCAGAAGGTGGCCGACCTGGTGTACGAGCAGCAGACCGTCGAGAGCCAGGCCGCCCTGCTGGCCAGCGACTACCTCAGCACCGGCGACGTGGAGTTCTCCCGGCGGTACACCCAGCGCATCCAGGCCGTCACCGCCGAGCAGGTCAAGGCGGTCGCGGTGAAGTACTTCGACTTCGACGCCATGGCCATCACGCGGATGCTTCCGCCGGAGGCCGCCGCCAAGGCCTCCGCGGCCGAACGCCGCCAGCAGCCGCCCCAGACGAAGTTCTTCAAGCTGCCCAACGGCATGCGGGTCATCCTGCATTCCACGTCGACGGCGGAGCTGGTCTCGATGGTGCTGGTCACCCGCGGGGGGCTGCTGCTGGAAACGCCGCAGACCAACGGCCTGGGCACGCTGATGACGGCGCTTTCGGTCAAGGGCGCGGGGCAGCGCTCGGCCGAACAGATTGCGGAGTTCTTCGACGGGGCCGGGGGCAGCATCTCCGGGGCTTGTGGGAACAACACGTTCTACTGGGAGGCGACGGTGCTGTCGGATTCGTTCACCCAGGCGCTGCCCATCTTCGCCGACGTGGTGCTGCGGCCGGCTTATCCGGAGAAGGAATTGAACATCGTGCGGCCGGTCCTCGCCGCGCAGATCCGCCGGATCGAGGAGGGCTGGTACGGGCAGTTGAACAAGCGGTTCCGCAAGGATTTCTTCGGGGATTCGCCGCTTTCGATGATGTCCGCCGGCAGCGCGGAGGTGGTGTCCCAGGCCAGCCGGGAGGCCGTGGCGGCGTATCACGGCCGCTACGTCAAGGCCGGGGCGTCGGTGCTGGCCGTCTACGGCAGCTTCGATCTGGCCGAGGCCGAAAGCCAGGTGCGGAGGCTTTTCGGGGCCATGCCGACCGGCGACAACGCCGTTGCGACCCTTGGTGCCCGCGGGGTCGCCCCGGGCGGGGAGACGTTCGTGCATCCGGCCAAGCTGAAGGGGGCGGCCCTGATCGTGGCGGCGCCGGGCATGAAGGTCACCGACGTTCAGGACAACCTGGCCATGGCCGTGCTGGACACGATCATCAGCGGCTACCGGCTGCCCAGCGGCTGGCTGCACACCGAGCTGCGCGGCAGGGGGCTGGTGTACGTGGTGCACGCCTCCAACTGGGCCGCCCTGACGCCCGGGGCGTTCATGGCCTACGCCCACTGCGAACCCCAGAACGCCGCGCTGGTGGCCCGGACCATTCGCGAAAAGTTCCGCCGGACCGTTTCCTACCCGTTCAGCCGGCGCGAGGTGGACGAGGCCGTGAATATCATTGTGACGGCCGAGCTGCTGGAGAACCAGTCCATGATGGCCCTGGCGATGCAGGCGGCGCTGGACGAGCTGTACGGGCTGGGGTTCGACTTCCGCAGGGAGTACGAGAAGCGGCTGCGGGCCGTCACGCCGGCTGAGGTGAGCCGGGTGGCCGGAAAATACCTCGCCGGCGGATACGTCACCACGGTGGTGACGCCCGAGCCGAAGCTGTTCATCCAGAAGGGCAAGCCAAGCCAAAAGGAGTGAGGGATGAGTGCGGAACAGAAAGCCGCTCCGCCCGGCCCGACCGAGCTGCTGGGCCTGTCGGTGAGGGATTTCCAGGCGGCCACGGCCTCCAAGACGCCGATTCCCGGCGGCGGCAGCGTCGCCGGGGTGGTGGGGGGCCTGGCGGCCTCGCTGGGGGAGATGGTGCTGGCCTTCACCCGGGGCAAGAAGGCCTACGCCGAACATGCGGCCGAGCACGAGGCCCTGGCGGTGCGGCTGGCGCGGGCGCGGGGGATGTTCGCGGACCTGACCAGCGACGACGCGTCGGCCTACAGCCTGTACCAGGAGGCCAGCCGATGCCAGGACGACACCAAGCAGGCCCAAATGGCCACCGCCCTGGCGGCGGCCATCAACGTGCCGCGCGAGATGACGGCCTTGTCCCTGTCGCTGCTGGAAGACCTGAAGGCTCTGGGACAGCACTGCAATCCGTACCTGTTGACGGACCTGGCGGCCGCGGCCGTGCTGGCCGAGGCCACCGTCAAGCTCAGCGACTACAATGTCCGCGTGAACGCGGTGAGCGTCTCCGACAAGCAGCAGGGCCAGGAGCTCCGCCAGGTGTCGGCCCGCGACGTCGACCGGGCCGCCAAGCTGCGCCAGGCCGTTGAGGAGATCGTGTCGAAGCACGTCTGAGCCATGGCCAAGGAATACGACATCAGCGGGGCGTCGAAGGCCTGCCGCGGCTGCGGAAAGCCGTTTCAGGACGGGCAGGAGTTCATGGCCGTCCTGCTCGACAAGGGCTCGGAATTCCAGCGGGAGGACTTCTGCACGGACTGCTGGCCCGCCCGGCAGGACCAGGCCGGGGAGGCCTTCTCCGTCTGGCACGGCCGGGTGCCCATGCCGGAGGAGCCGCGCAGGAAGTTCGTGGCCGACGAGGTGCTGGTGGATTTCTTCGAAAGGCTCGACGGGCAGGAGGAGCCGGCGAAGGTCAGTTTCCGCTTTGTCCTGGCGCTGATGCTGATGCGCAAGAAGATGCTGCTGTACGACCGCGCCGGCACCGACGACGCCGGCCGGGAGGTCTGGACCATGCACTTCAAGTCCGGCCCTGCGCCGGTGAGCGTGGTCCGGCCGCAACTGGACGAGCAGCAGATGGCCGAGGTGTCGGCGCAGCTGGGTGCGATTTTCGAGGAGCCGTCATGACCGGGCTGCGAGTGGCGCTGGCGCTGGCGCCGGCCTGCATGCTGGCGGCGGGGTGCGTGCCGCGGTGTCCGGAAGGCAGCGTGCCGCTGGAGAGGCTGGTTTCGGAATACAACGCCAACGCCGCCCGGGTGCCGCGGCTGTGGGCGCAGGCGAAGGTGCGGCTGGCGCTCAGCGACCAGAAGGGCAGGAGCTTCGGGTGGGGGTCGGCCTCGGCTCTGGCCCCGGCCAACGCCCTGCTGCGGATGTGGAAGGAGCCGCAGGGCCCGGCCAACTTCGTCCTGGTGGGGCGCGAGGTTACCGACCTGTTCCGCTTGGGCGTGGACGCCGCCGGCGGGGTGTATTACCTCTGGTACAGCCTGGGCAGTGGCGGGCAGGCCTGGTTCGGCCGCACGGAGCTGGCCGGGGCGCCGGGCATTCAAGACGTCCCCATCGACCCGCTGCAACTGGCGGAGATCCTTTGCCTCACCGAGCTGCCGGACGAGCCGGGCAAGCTGCCGGCCGTGGCCATGACCATGGAGACCGACCCCTGTGCCTACGTCCTGCGGTACCTCAAGTGCCAGCCGGTCAGCGACAAGCTGAAGGTCTGGCGGGAGGTGTGGTTCCGCTGGGACGATCGGCTGCCTCGGCGGCCGTATCGCATCCGGCTGTTTGACGCCGACGGTCGCTGCCGCGTGATCGCCGAGCTGGGCCAGTACAAGCCGGTGGAGTGGGATGGGCCGGAAAAGGACGCCCCCCTCATGCCCACGGATTTCCGCATCCAATGGCCGGCCATCAAGGGCGTGCAGACGGCCGCGTCCATCCACATGACGCTTTCGGGGATGTCCACGACCCGCCCGTTCCAGAAGTCGTACTTCGACTTCGAATCTCACCTGCCGCCGGGGCTGGGAAAGATTCAGGTGGACGCGGGATACCGGCCGATGGACAGGTTGCGAAAAGCACGGTGAATCGCCAGCGGTGGAAAACCTGGACGGTGCTGTTCCTGGCGGCCTTCGGGGGGCAGGCGGCCCCGGCGTCCGTCGGGGCGGCCGAGTCGGCCTTTCTGGTCGGCGGCGGCCAGGCCCTGTGGCTGATTGTCAGTGAGGATGACCTGTACCGGCTGGCGGTGAAGTGGCGCGACCAGCCGTGGGCGAAGCTGGCCGCGGAGGCCCAGGGAGAGGTGGCCGCCGCCACGGTGGTGGAAGAGGCCGCCGTGGTTTTCTTCAACAGCGGCCGCTCGGTCCGGTATTTCCCGTATCAGCAGGAGGAGCAGTACGGGGAGAGGGCCCCGCAGTCGCTTTGGCCGGTCGGCACGAGGGTCCTGGCGGCCTGCCCCGCGGCGCCGGAGGGGGCCGCGGCGCTGGTGCTGGTCAGCCGGCCGGCGGTGGAAGCGACGCAGCCGGCCGCCACCCAGGCCGCCGCCACGGGCCCGACGTCGGCGGCCATTCGCCCCCTCTCCGTTGAATTGGCCGTGTTGCGGCTTGAAGGCCAGGAATGGCAGCAGCTGGCGGTGGTCGGGCCGCAGCGGACCGGCTGGCCGGGCAGAGCCCACCTCGCCGTGTCGGGCGGGAAGGTCTACATCCTTGTGGAACGGCCGGAAAGGACGTTCCTGGTATTGGAGCAGGGCCGGTGGAATAAGCTCGCCCTGCCGGCCGAACCCGCCACCGGGGCGGTGCTGGCCCTGATGGGCCTGAAGGAACAGCTCCTGATGGCGGTTTTTGACCCGGCCGGTTCGGGCGGGATCGGCATCGCCCGATACGTTTCTGGAAAATGGCAGGAAGTCCAGTTCCTTCAGGCGGCCGGTAAGGCGCTGACCTGGCCGGAGCAGAACCGGCCCGGCATCGGCTGGGCCGGCGACGCCGTAGCTTTGGCCTGGCAAGAGCAGGACAAGTGGCTTGTGGCCGATTTCGATCTTCAGGGGCAGCGCGTCGGCGCCCCGGAGGACATCTTCGCCAGGGCCGGCGCCGTCGAGAGCGCCGACCGGGCCAAGACCTATTTCCTGTGGGGCGTGCTGCTGGTGCTGATCGTGCTGATGTTCTGGCCGGGACAGGCCCTCAGGACCGTGCCGTTCTCGCTGCCACCGACGATGCGGCCCGCCCAGTTGGGCCGGCGGGCGTTGGCTTTCCTCATCGACGTGGTGCCCTTCGCCGGCGTGGCCTATTACCTGGCCGGCGGGTCCCAGCCGGATGACTTGCTGCGCTCGCTCAAGGAGGGCCCCGAGGTCGAGCAGATCTACGCCCTGCTGGGTTTTCTGGTGGCCTATCCGGTGTATTGCATCTTTCTGGAGCGGCTCTTCGGGGCGACCTTCGGCAAGATGGCGATGCGGATGCGGGTGATCGGCGACGGGGGGAAGCGGCCCACATTGCGGGAGCTGGCGCTGAGGAACGTCTCCAAGATCCCCGAAATGATGACCGTTTTCCTGCTGCTGTTTCCGCTGCTGACGCGGTATCGCCAACGGCTCGGCGACAAGATCGCCTGGACGGCGGTCATCGACATGGAACTGAGTCCGCCCCCGGAGCCGCCGCAGGACCTCTCCCAGCGCCCGCGGGCCGGCGACGGGTCGGAGCGGGAGGACGAAAAGCCTTGACCCGGCCCCGGAACCGCCCCCAACAGAGCACCTCGCCGGGCGGCAAGGGCGGTCCATCCGTTTGATGAAAAAGAGAACCCGCAAGGCACTGATCTTCACCGTCAAGCTGGTTGTGGCCGCCGCACTGCTGGCCTTCGTCGCCCACAAGATAGAGTGGAACGACTACGTGCGGGTCGTGGAGGGCAACCAGGTCCTCTGCCGCGGCCTGCGCTCGACCATCACCTCGGCCAACGGGTATTTTCTGGCGGCGGCTTTCGTCCTGTTTGTGATCCCGATGCTCATGCTGGCCGTTCGGTGGTGGTACCTGTTGCGCATCCTGGACATTCGACTTTCGTTCCGGGAGGCGGTGCGGCTGACGTTTCTGGGGACCTTCTTCAACTTCGTTATCCCGGGGATGGTCAGCGGGGACGTGGTCAAGGCCTACTATGTTTTCAAACACACCGACCGCAAGGCCGCGGCCCTGCTCAGCGTCTTCGTGGACCGGGTGGTGGGCCTGCTGGAGTTCGCCGTTCTGCCGGCGCTGGTCATGGCGTACATGTACGCAGCGGGCGCCAACACCGACCGGCTGCTGCTGCCGGCGGTCGTCGTGGCGGTTGTCCTGGCGGGGGTGGTTCTGTCCCTGGCCGTGCTGCTGAGCCGGCCCCTGCGGCGGGCGCTGCGCCTGAACAGGATACTTTCCCGGCTGCCGTGGCAGCCTCATCTGGCGGTGGCGGCCGAGGCGGCGGAGCTGTACCGCCGCCGCCTCACCGGGCTGCTGAAGGCCATGGGCATTACCTTCGTCGGACAGACGGTCTTTCTTGCCGGC
>LJUF01000102.1 GCA_001303665.1 Phycisphaerae bacterium SM23_33
GAAGCCGTGCGGGGCCGAAGCCCGCGGCAGGCCGCGCAGCAGCTTCCGCACCGCCCGCAGGGCCTCCAACTCGGCCGCCAACTGCGGGTCGCCGCGGATCGCGTCCTGGACGCGGCCGAGCTGGGCCTGGCTCAGCTCCCCGTCAAGGTAAGCCGACAACTGCTCGCGAATGTCGTCTCTTTGCGGAGACATGTCTTCCGTTCAACTTTCCTCGGGCCGGTCCGGCCCGGGACCCATAGATTCCATTGGCTCAGGCGACCAGGTCCTTTAGTTTCTCCTGCAGCAAACATCGGGCCCGGTACAGCCGGCTCTTGACCGTTCCGACAGGTATATCCAGCACCTGTGAGATTTGCCCGTAGTCCATGTCTTCCATGTCGCGCAGCACGGCCACGGCCCGGAACTCCTCATCCAGCTCGGCCAGGGCTTCCAGGACCCGCCGGTCGGCCTCGGAGCGGATGAGGTCGTCGGCGGGGTCGCCGTGGCGGCGGTCCGCCAGCACGTCCTGCGGCCGACCCACCCGCTCGCCGTCGCCGGGAGCCGGGTCCAGCGAGTGGAACCTCACCCGCCCGCTGCGGCGCCGATGGCTGATTGTCAAGTTCATCCCGATCCGGAACAGCCAGGTGTACAGCCCGCTGTCTTCCCGGAACGTCGCCAGGTTCTCTAAGGCTTTGACGAACGTCTCCTGGCAAAGTTCCTCGGCATCGTCGCGATTTCCGCACATTCTCAGGATGGCGTTGTAAATGCGATCCTGGTACTTCCGCACCAGCCCGGCGAAGGCGGCCGTCTCGCCGCCCCGGCAGCGCCTCAGCAGGGCCGCGTCCTCCAGCGCCGGCGCCGCCCCGGCCGCTGCCGAGCCGGCATCCACGCCCGCCGGAATGTTAGACGACCAGTCGCCCACTTGGTTCCCGGTAAGATCAGCCCGCCATTAGCGGTTACGTCGAGCGCCCCGGGCGGGTTCAGGCCATGTATCATACCCCGCGGATCCGCCCGGTGGCAACGCCCAACGAGCAACACGCCCGCCATTGGGATAAACGCATCCCAGCCGGCCTTGGATGTGAAAAATCCGCGTTTGCCGCCAAGCCCAGGGACGTTCCCCCAAACCGCCTCCAACGCCGCGGGCCGGTACGGCGCAAGGAAAAGCCCGCACAGCAACCTGCGCGGGCTTGCGCATTCCCAAGTGCCTCGTGCCCCGTGCCTCGTGCCTGTCCTCAGGTGCTCTCGGAGACCTCGGCCGGCTCCGGCTCGCCGGCCTTCTCCTTGACCCCCGTGAAGTACAGGTGCTTCTGGCCCTCTGACTCATCCTTCGTGGAGACGAGGATCTTGTTCTTATCCTTGTACGCCCCGCGCAGGATGTCCTCGCTGAGGGGGTCCTCGATGTAATGCTCGATGGCCCGCCGCAGCGGGCGGGCGCCGAAGTCGGGGTTGTAGCCCTTGTCGATCAGGAATTCCCTGGCGTCGTCGTCCAGCTCCAGCGTCAGGCCGTGCTCCGCCAGGCGGCCGCGGACCTTGCGCAGCTCGTAATCCACGATCGTCACCAGGTCTTCCCGGTTCAGCGCCTTGAAGACCATCACGTCGTCGAGGCGGTTGAGGAACTCCGGGCGGAAGTGCCGCTCCACCTCCTTCTGGAGCATCTCCTTCATGCGCTCGTAGCTGGCCCCCTCGTCGCGCTTGCCGAAGCCGAAGCCGCCCTTGTTCTTGATCATCTCGGCGCCGATGTTGGAGGTCATGATCAGGATGGTGTTGCGGAAGTCGATCCGCCGGCCGAAGCTGTCGGTCAGGTGGCCCTCCTCCATGATCTGAAGCAGCATGTTGAACACGTCGGGGTGGGCCTTCTCGATCTCATCCAGCAGCACCACGGCGTAGGGGCGGCGGCGGATGCGCTCGGTCAACTGCCCGCCCTCCTCGTAGCCGACGTAGCCCGGCGGAGCCCCGATCAGCCGGGAAACGTTGTGCTTCTCCATGTACTCGCTCATGTCGATCTGGACCAGGGCGTCCTCGTCGCCGAACATGAACTCCGCCAGGGCCTTGCTCAGCAGCGTCTTGCCCACGCCGGAGGGGCCCACGAAGACGAAGCTGCCCATGGGGCGGCGCGGGTCCTTCATGCCCGAGCGGGCGCGACGGATGGCCTTGGCCACCGCCACAATGGCCTCGTGCTGGCTGACCACCCGGTTGTGCAGCTGGTTCTCCAGCTCCAGCAGCCGCTGGGCCTCCTCCTTCTCCAGCCGGCGCAGGGGCACGCCGGTCATGCGGCTGACGACCTCGGCCACGACCTCCTCGTCCACGATGCCTTCGGCCTCGGCGCTCTGCTCCTGCCAGGTCTGCTGCAACTGCTCCTTCTTGAGCCGCAGTTGCTCGGCCCGGTCGCGCAGCTCGGCGGCCCGCTCGTAGTCGGCGTTCTTGACGGCCTCGTCCTTCTCCAACTGCAGCCGCTCCACCTGCTCCTCCAGCCCGGCCAGGTCCGGCGGCTTGGTCATCGTCTTCAGCCGAATCCGCGCCCCCGACTCGTCGATCACGTCGATGGCCTTGTCGGGCTGCACCCGTCCGGTGATGTAGCGCCCGGACAGCTCCACCGCCTTCTCCAGGGCCGCGTCCGTCATCCGCACGCGGTGGTGGGCCTCGTACCGGTCGCGCAGCCCCTTCAGGATGTTCAGCGTCTCCTCCCGGGTGGGCGGGTCCACCACGATGGTCTGGAAGCGCCGCTCCAGGGCCCCGTCCTTCTCGATGTGCTTGCGGTACTCGTCCAGGGTGGTGGCGCCGATGCACTGGATTTCGCCGCGGCTGAGGGCGGGCTTCAGGACGTTGGCGGCGTCGATGGCGCCCTCGGCCCCGCCGGCCCCCACCAGGGTGTGCATCTCGTCCACGAACAGGATGACGTTTCGGGCCCGGCGGACCTCGTTCATCACCGCCTTGATCCGCTCCTCGAACTGCCCGCGGTACTTGGTGCCGGCCACCATCATGGCCAGGTCCAAGGCCACGATGCGGCGGTTGGCCAGCAGCTCCGGCACGTCGTTGTTGACGATCTTCTGGGCCAGCCCTTCGACGATGGCCGTCTTGCCCACGCCGGCCTCCCCCAGCAGCACCGGGTTGTTCTTGGTCCGCCGGCAGAGCACCTGAGTGACGCGCTCGATCTCATTCTCGCGCCCGATCACCGGGTCCAGCTGGTCTTCGCGGGCCAGCTGCGTGAGGTCGCGGCCGAAGCTGTCCAGCGCCGGGGTCTTGGAGCGGCCCCTGGGCTTGGCCTCGCCGCGCAGGGGCGGCCCCACCCCGCCGGGGGCCTCCGCCTCCATGCCCGCGCCCAGCAGCGTCAGCACCTCCTCGCGAACGTCCTCCAGCTTCAGTTGGAGGTTCATCAGCACCTGGGCCGCCACCCCCTCGCGCTCCCGCAGCAGCCCCAGCAGCAGGTGCTCGGTGCCGACGTAATTGTGGTTCAGGTTCCGCGCCTCCTCGATGGAGTACTCGATCACCTTCTTGGCCCGCGGCGTCTGGGGCAGCTTGCCCATCGTCACCATCCCCGGACCCGACTTGACCAGCTTCTCCACCTCCATGCGGACCTTCTGAAGGTCCACGTCCAGGTTCTTCAGCACGTTCGCCCCGACACCGGTGCCCTCCTTGACCAGACCAAGCAGGATGTGCTCGGTCCCGATGTACTCGTGATTGAACCGCTGCGCCTCCTGATTGGCCAGCGCCATGACCTTGCGAGCACGATCGGTAAATCGCTCAAACATCCGCGTCACTCCCTACCACATCAGGCGGGAACACGGTCCCCAGACCCGGCCAAGGCACCGCTCCGCCTCCATGCTATTTTATCGCCCCCCGGCCAAACCTTCAACATGGACCGGGCCCGCTTATAGCTTTATCGTCATTTTCCAGCCATCCGTCGGCAGAATGAGGGGCCAAAGGGGCGTTTTTCTGTGTCGGCGGCGCCCGGCCCGGGCGACATCTGGCCGGCCAAGACCCAGACGGCGGATTGACCCGGGCGGCCCGGCATGGTAGTAAGTCGCAGGGCCCTGGCCCAGTCAGGGGACAAAAAATGGCCGCGACGACATTCAAGGATGACGTGGATTTCCTCTCCGGGCACACGGACCTGGTCGTTCTGGACGCGAAAAAGCCCGCCCTGGTGGGGGTGGCCCCGGCCTGGCAGGGCCGGGTGATGACCTCCACCCCGGGCGGCGAGGGCGGGCCAAGCCTGGGCTGGATCAACCGGAAGTTCATTGCCGCCGGCCCCCGGGGCACGGCCTTCGATAACTACGGCGGGGAGGACCGCTTCTGGCTGGGGCCGGAGGGAGGGCAGTTCGCCCTGTGGTTCCGCAAAGGCGAGCCCTTCGACACCGCCCACTGGCGCACCCCCGAAGGCCTGAACACCGGCCGCTTCGACGTCACCAGCCAGGGGCCGGGGAGCATCGCCCTGGCCGCCCACTTCGACGTGACCAACTATGCCGGCACCACCTTCCAGGTGGCCGTCAAGCGGATCATCGACGTGCTCGGGCCCGACCAGCTCGCCCGCGAGCTGGGATTGAACGTGCCGGCCGGCGTGTCCTGGGTGGGCTTCGAGTCCGTCAACACGCTGGCCAACGTGGGCAAGAGGCCCTGGACCCGAGACGGCGGGCTGCTGAGCGTGTGGACCCTCGGCCAGCTCAATCCCCTGCCCCGCGGCATGGTGATCGTGCCGTTCATCCCCGGCCGCGAGGCCGACCTGGGCCCGCTGCCCAACGGCGAGTACTTCGGCCCCATCGGTCCGGACCGGTTCAGCGTCCGCGACGACTACGTCCTGTTCCGCTGCGACGGCAGGTTCCGCTCGAAGCTGGGCGTCTCCCCCGCCCGGGCCCGCAGCGTCCTGGGCAGCTTCGACCCGGACGCCCGCATCCTCACCGTGGTGCAGTTCAACCTGCCCGCCGCGGCCGGCCGGCTGCCCTACGTCAACAGCCTCTGGGAGATCCAGGACGAGCCCTTAGCCGGCGACGCCGTCAACAGCTACAACGACGGCGAGGAAACCCCCGGCGCCGGGCAGTTCGGCCCCTTCTACGAGATCGAGACCTCCTCCCCCGCCGCCGAGCTGGCCCCGCACGAGGCCGTCACCCACGTCCACCGCACCTTCCACTTCACCGGCCAGCTCGAGACGCTCAACGAGCTGTCACAGAGGGTGCTGGGCGTGGATCTCGGCGAGATTACGTTCCCGAGGTAACGAGGGGATTGGCCGCTACCGGCAGCATGGCGCTTTCCCGGTGCGGCTAGGGCACTGCCCTACGCGAACCGATCCAGCAGCTCACCCAGGCTCCGTATGCGCACCACTCGGTCGCACCCGCCCGGGCCGGCCCGGTCAATCAAGACGGCCTCCATGCCGACAGCCTCTGGGCCGGCAATGTCCCACCCTGGGTCGTCGCCCACGAACAGGCACTGCCCCGCCGCCAGGCCCAGGCGCGACAGGATGTGGTCAAAGGGCTGCCGGGCCGGCTTCCGCCAGCCGACGTCCCGACAGAACACCACCACGTCCACCGCCGCCATCAGCCCGTGGCGGTCGAGTTCGACCCGCCACGGTTCCGCCGGGCTGCCCCAGGGGGGGTTGGACAGGATGCCCGTGCGGATCCCCCGCCGCCGAAGCTCCGCCAGCGTAGGCAGGGCGTCGTCATAACGCCGGGCCAGGGCGAAGATCGGCCCCAGGAAGCGCCGGCACACCTCCAGGCCCGGCTGCCCGGCCAGCTCGTCTTCAGAGAGGCCGAAGATCCTGGCCAGCCGGCCCTCCAGCGGCTTGACCCGGTGGTCCGGCCGCTCCGGGCGTTCGGCCTGGACCCGCTCGGGTAGGGACTCGGCATCGACCCGCAGCCGGCCGGCATCGCGCAGATACGCGGCCACCTCGCCGATGCACCGGTCCAGGATGCCCGGCCACTGGGCGCTGGTGTAGTAGGACACCAGCGTGTTGCCGAGATCGAAGAGGACGGCGTCCTTCATTGCGGCTCCTTCAGACCCGGCCCGGCGGCGCGGGACAGCTCGCCGCGGAAGACGGTCACGGCCTGCCCGGCCAGGTACACGCGCTCGCCGGCGAGGCGAACACGGACGACTCCGCCGCGCCGCGAGGCCTGGAAGGCGGTCATTTCAGTCCTGCCCAGCCGCTCGCCCCAGTACGGCCCCAGGCAGCAGTGGGCCGCGCCGGTCACGGGATCCTCGTTGATCCCAATCGCGGGGGCGAAGAAACGGGAGACGAAATGGAACGGTCGCGCGTCGCCCCGGCTGGTGACGATGGCGCTGCCCGCCGCGGCCCGGAGTCTCTCGAAGTCCGGCTGCAAGTCGCGGACGAGGTCGGGGCCTTCGACCTCGACCAGCCAGAACCAGGCGGTCCGGGCCGCGCGGACCGCCCTCACCTTCAGGGCCTCCAGCAGCGCCGGCGGGGGCTCGGCGGCCTCGGGAGGCGAGGCGGGGAAGTTCAGCTCGATCCAGCCGTCCCGGCGCTCGGCCGTGAGCAGTCCGCTGCGGGTATGGAAGCGCGCCGGCGCGGCGGGCGGGAGCAGGCCGGCCTCCCAGAGCAGGTGCGCGCTGGCCAGCGTGGCATGCCCGCAGAGATCCACCTCCGTGGCGGGCGTGAACCAGCGCACCCGCCAGCCCTCCACTTCGGCAAGCAGGAAGGCCGTCTCCGACAGGTTCATCTCGGCGGCCAGGCGCTGCATCCAGGCCGCGTCGGCCGGGGCCGGCAGCACGCACACCGCGGCCGGGTTGCCGGCAAACGGCTCGGCGGTAAACGCGTCGATCTGGCACATGCTGATCGGCATGGCCGTGTCACCTTTCCCCGTGTCTGGGCCCGGGACGATCCGCGCCCGACCCGGGCGGCTCCACCTCGTGCCGCGCGGCGACCTTACTTCACCGCGGCCGCCAGCCGCCGCAGCAGCCGCTCCAGCTTGTCGGGGCGGTCCACGCCCTGGACCGACAGCATCAGCCCGTCGGGGCCGAGCTGCCGCGTCAGGGCCTCGGCCGTGTCCGCGTCGCAGGCAATCCACAGCGAGCGCCGGCGGCGGCGGACCTCGCGGAAGAAGTCCAGCCACTCCAAAGGCGGCGGCGCCGGCGGCTCGGGGTTCCACTGAATCGCCTGCAGCCGCGGCAGCGAGCAAAGCTGCTCCAGGAAGCGGGTCTGCGGCGTGCCGTCCATGTGGTAGCAGGAATACTCCATGTACTCGGTGAGCATGCGGAGCTGGGGCATGACGAATTCCTGGTACATGACCGGGGAGAGCATGATGCTGAAGTCGCACTGGACCATCTCGGCCCTGCCCGGGGCGTAGAGGTCGCACCAGGTGACGGTCTGGGCGTGCCCCAACTGCTGGAGGGTGGAAAAGAACGCCCTGTGGGCCGCCAGGGCCAGCTCGTTCAGCCGCCGCGTCACGCGCTGAACGTCCTCCGGCCGCTCCAGCAGGTCCAGGCAGAGCTGCTGCGGGTCGCGGAAGACCGACAGGGTCGTCAGCCCGTCCAGCAGCGGCGGGGCCGACAGCAGCAGCTCATCCCCCAAGCGCCCGGCGACCAGCCGCAGGGCCGCGTCCAACGCCCGGAAGACCCGATGCTCCCCGGCAGAGGCCGGCAGCTCGCGCCGGTAGATGTCCGGGTCGTGGCGGACCCAGGTGGTGTCGGGATGGTACTCCAGCTCGCCCCCGGCCAGGGCCGCCGGGATCATCAGGTTGCTGGCGAACTGGGGGAAGAATCCCGGCATGGTGTCGGCGGGGAAATCCTGGGCCGCCAGCATCCACTCCGCCTGGGCGAGCTGCCACTGGGGGTCGAGCTGGTGCTCGCCGGGCGGGCGGCCGTCGCCCGGCGGCGGAGGGGCGCCGGGCCTGGGCAGGCGGCAGCTCACCGCCGGCCGGCCCAGCGAAGAGCCCGCCCACCACGCCTCCACGCGCTGTTTGGCTTCAGGGAAGTCCGGCTTGACGGACACCTTCGGCGGCATATCCACACTTCCTGGGAAAGCCGCAGAGTATAACCCAACACCCTCCTGCGTGAACCCCGGAAAGTTCCCATGATCCGTTCTGGGGGTATGCGGGAAGACCCGGGAGCGCCGAGCGGCCGGCCGGTCGGCTTGCCGTTTGGCGTCTGCCAAGGCAATGGGCGGAAGCGCTCAGTCCGGGTCCTTTTCCGCAGCGTCGATCAGACCGTGTGCCCGCAGCTTCTTCCGCAGCGTGGAGCGGTGCATCCTCAAGGCCGCGGCAATCCGGGCCTGGTTGCCGTCGAAACGCTTCATCGCCGCCGCCAGCACCGGCCCCTCCCATCGGGCCATGAGCCGCTCGTAGCCTTCCTCCACCCCGGCGGCCAGGGCCTCGTCCAGCAGGCTCTCGGCCCAGGTCTCCAGGGTCGCCCCTTCCGGCGGCATGGCCGGGCGGGTGATGGCCTCGGGAAGGTGCTCCAGGCCGACCGGCTGGCCCCCGGCCATGGCCGCCGCGTGCTCGATGCTGTTCCGCAGCTCGCGGACGTTGCCCGGGAAGCTGTAGCCGTTGAGGGCCTTTCTGGCCTCGGCGGTGATGCCGGCGGCCGACCAGCGGGCCAGAAAGTGATCGATCAGCAGGTCCACGTCGCCGGCGCGCTGCCGCAGCGGCGGCAGCTCAATGGTCACGCCGGAGATGCGGAAGAACAGGTCCCGGCGGACCTGCCCGGCCAGGGCCGCCGCCCGCAGGGAGCGGTTGGTGGCGGCCAGCACGCGGACGTCCGCCCGCCGTCGATCCGCCGAGCCCACCCGGTAAAACTCCCCGTCGTCCAGGAACCGCAGCAGCCGGGCCTGCGCCTCCCCCGAGAGATCCCCCACCTCGTCCAGCAGCAGCGTGCCGCCCTCGGCCGCCTCGACCTTGCCCGGCACGGCCCGGTCGGCGCCGGTGAAGGCGCCCTTCTCGTGGCCGAACAGCTCGCTGGCGATCAGCTCGCCGGCCAGCAGGGAGCAGTTGACGGCGACGAACGGTCCGCCGGCGCGGCCGGAGAAGCGGTGGATGGCCCGGGCCACCAGCTCCTTGCCGGTGCCGGTCTCCCCCTGGATGAGCACCGGCATGTCGGCCGAGGCCACCAGGGCGATCTGCTTGAAGACCTCCTGCATGGCCGGGCAGCGCCCCAGCATGAGCGAATCGCTCACCGGCGGAGGCGCGGCGGCGGAAAGCTCCGCGCGGCGGCGGCGATGCTCCACGGCCGCCGACAGCACCGTCTGAAGCGTGTCCATGTCCACCGGCTTGAGCAGGTACTCAAAGGCCCCGCGCTGAACCGCCGCGATGGCCGTCTCCATCGTCCCGTAGGCCGTGATCACCACCACCGGCAGGTCGGGATGCTCGGCCTTGATCTTCGGCAGGGCCTCCAGCCCGTTCAGCCCGGGAAGCTGGATGTCCAGCACCACCACGTCCAGGCCGCCGGCGGCGATCCGCTCCAGCCCCGCGGCGGCGTCGTGGGCGGCCTGGGCGGCGTAGCCCATGGACCCGGCCAGCTCCTTGAGGGCCCAGCAGACGCCCGGCTCGTCGTCCACAATCAGGATGTTGGGCTTGGCTTGGGCCATTGCAGGTTCCAGGTGCCGCCGTGCCGGCGGGGGTCGAACCCCGCCGCTATGGCGGCTCTTCCGCCACCGGCAGCATCACCTCGGCGACGGCGCCGGCCTCGGTATTGTACAGTTTCAGCTCGCCGCCGGCCTCAGCGACAATCCGCCGGCAGATGGAAAGCCCCAGCCCTGCCCCGGCGGTCTTGGTGGAGAAGAACTCCTCGGCCTGGTCGGCCAGGACGGGCTGCGGAAAGCCCGGGCCGCTGTCGGCAATCCGCACCGCGATGGATTTGTGGCGGGCCTCGGCGCGGACGCGGACCGTCCCCCCTCGCGGCGAGGCCTCGGCCGCGTTCAGCAGCAGGTTCAGGAAAAGCTGCCGGCAGCGGCTGGGGTCCATCCGCACCGTCG
>LJUF01000103.1 GCA_001303665.1 Phycisphaerae bacterium SM23_33
CTCGGCCTTGGCCTTTTCCTTTTTCCTCTTCAGGGTCAGCGGCTGGGAGAGCTTCGAGCCGTCGCGGTAGATGGCCACGGCCTTGAGCCCCATCCGCCAGCCGCCCAGGAACGCGTCCTGGATGTCCTCGACGGTGGAGTCCTTGGGCATGTTGACCGTCTTGGAGATCGCCCCTGACAGGAACGGCTGGACCGCCGCCATCATTCGGATGTGCCCCATGTAATGGATGCAGCGGGTCCCCTTGGCCGGCTTGAAGGCACAGTCGAAGACGCTCAGATGCTCGTCCCTGAGCCCCGGGGCGCCCTCGATCGTGTCTTCTTCCTCGATGTATTGAAGCACCTGGGAAATGTCGTCCCGGCAGTATCCCAGCCGCTCCAGCGCCAGCGGCACCGTGCGGTTGACCAGCTTTAACATCCCCCCGCCGGCCAGCAGCTTGTACTTGACCAGGGCGATGTCCGGCTCGATGCCGGTGGTGTCACAGTCCATCATGAAGCCGATGGTGCCGGTGGGGGCCAGCACGGTGGTCTGGGCGTTGCGGTGGCCGTACAGCTCGCCGGCCGCGATGGCCTCGTCCCAGCAGCTTCGCGCCGCCTCGACCAGCTCGGAGGCCAGTTGGGGCGACTGGATATTCTCCACCGCCTCGCGGTGTCTGCGCATGACCTCGAGCATGGGGCGGCGGTTCCTGCGGAATTCCGGGAAGGCCCCCAGCCGGCTGGCCAATTGGGCGCTGGTGGCGTAGGCCTCGCCGGTCATGATGGCCGTGATGGCTGCGGCCACGGCCCGCCCGCCGTCGCTGTCGTAAGGCAGGCCCAGACTCATCAGCAGCGCCCCGAGGTTGGCGTAGCCCAAGCCCAGCGGGCGGAAATCGTGACTGTTGCGGCAGATCTTTTCGGTGGGGTAGCTGCCGTGGTCCACCAGTGTTTCCTGGGCGACGATGAAGATCTGCACCGCCCGGCGGAACGACGCCACGTCGAAGCTGCCGTCCTCCCGGCGGAACTTCATCAGGTTCAGGCTGGCCAGGTTGCAGGCCGAGTCGTCCAGGAACATAAACTCGCTGCACGGGTTGGAGGCGTTGATCCCGCCGCTGTTGGGGCAGGTGTGCCAGCGGTTGATGGTGCTGTGGTACTGCACCCCCGGGTCGCCGCAGATGTGGCAGCCCTCGGCGATCTTCCTGAGCAGCTCCGCGGCGCGGTACTTGCCCATCGGCTCGCGCGTGGTCACGGCGTACGTCTGCCACTCCTTGTCCTCCACGGCCGCCTTCAGGAACTCGTCGCTGACGCGGACGGAGAGGTTGGAGTTCTGGTACATCACGGAGCTGTAGGCCTCGCCGTTGAAGTTGCCGTCGTAGCCGTGCTCGATGAGTGCCCAGGCCTTCATCTCCTCCTTGGCCTTGCACTCGATGAACTCCTTGATGTCGGGATGGTCGCAGCGCAGCGACTGCATCTTGGCCGCCCGGCGGGTCTTGCCCCCGGACTTGACCACCGCCGCGATCTGGTCGAACACCCGCATGAAGCTCAACGGCCCGGATGGCTTGCCCCCGCCGCTGAGCCGCTCGCGGGCCGAACGCAGCGTCGAAAGGTCCGTGCCCGTCCCCGAGCCGTACTTGAACAGCATGGCTTCGGAATGGGCCAGACGCATGATGTCTTCCATCGTGTCCTCGACGCTCTGGATGAAGCACGCCGAGGCCTGCGGATACTCATACCCCCGCAGGGTCTTCACGGGGCAGCTCTTCTGGCGGTCCCAGTGGTAATTGCCCTCCGAGCCGGGCACGCCCTTCTGTTGCAGCAGCCCCACGTTGAACCACGCCGGGGAGTTGAACGCACCGTACTGGTTCACGCACAGCCACGTCAGCTCGTCGCAGAACGCCTCGGCGTCGGCGTCGGAGGCGAAGACACCGTCTTCGCGGGCCCAGTCGCCGATAGTCCGCGTGACGCGGTGGATCAGCGCGCGAACCGACGACTCGCGATCGGGCTTGCCGTTCTCCCCGTAAAAGTACTTGCTCACGACCACGTTGGTGGCCAGCTGGCTCCATGTGGAAGGCACTTCCACGTCTTGCTGCTCGAAGATGACCTCCCCTTTGTCTCCCTTGATCACCGCGGTGCGCTTTTCCCAGGTCACCTGTTCGAAAGGATTCGCCTCTTCCGGGCAGAAATATCTTTCAACGCGCAGGCCGTCCTGCCCCTGGGGCAGCGGCGCTCGATCCTTCACCTTGCCGTCGCTGTCGGTGGTGGAGCACTCAACCGCCATCGGAACTACTCCCTATCAACGGAATGACATGACATATGAAGCCAAGCCGGGACGGCACACGCCCGCCGACTGGTCAAGACTGCTTGTCCCTTCCGAAGAGCACGTTTGCCTCGGCTTCCCTCAAACGCCCTGGCCTCGGACGAGAAGACCTGCGGCCAACATCCCGGCAACGAGGCTAGGATACCCCACATGTTGGGGCCGTCAAGATGTTTTGAACGAAATATTGTACTTTTTTGCAAGTCGCGTATAAGGAAGAGGTTGAAACGCCTTGCCCGCCGGAAACAACAGCAACAAACACCAAACAGCAACCTAACATTATACACCCTTTTTCGTTCCGACACACAAAATATTGAAACTATTCCGCTGCCGACCCCAACCGGTGCTATTTCTGTTGGAAACTGTTGGTAACCCCACGGCCGGGCCCGGATCGCCGCGTTCGGCCTGGGTGGTGCCCCGCGATTCCGGCTCCTGTCCCGTAGCGGCTTGGCTGGCGGCGGCGCTGCCAATATCCCCAGGAGTTCCTTGACCGGCCGGGCCCTCCGGCGACAATACCTTCCTCGTCGGTCCAACAACTTGTTCCTGAAGGGAGGCGCCCTGTGAGTCAGGCAGCCGAATGGCACCCGCAGCAGTGGGCCAGGCCCGAGAGCACCTATCGCGGCGCGCCGTTCTGGTCCTGGAATGACCGGCTGGTCCCCGAACGTCTTTGCCGCCAGATCGAGCAGATGCATCGTGCCGGAATGGGCGGGTTCTTCATGCACAGCCGCTACGGCCTGAAGACGCCTTACCTGTCCCAGGAATGGTTTGACTGCGTTTCGGCGTGCGTGGAGAAGGCCCGCCAACTGGACATGAAGGCCTATCTTTACGACGAGGACCGCTGGCCCTCCGGGGCTGCCGGCGGCCTGGTGACGCGAGAGCATCCGGAGTTCGCAGCGCATCTGCTGGTGGCCATTCGAGGCCCGCGGCCACCGGCCGGGATGGAGCGGCTGGCGAGCTTTGCCGTCCGGTTCGACGATTCCGGGCGCTGCGCCGCCTACCGGGCGCTGGAGGAGGGCCAGGGCCTGGAAGCCGACGAGGTTATGGTCTCTTTCGCGGCGGGCGTTTCTCAGCCCAGCCCCTGGTTCAACGAAGCCCCGTACCTCGACACGCTCAGCGCCGAGGCGGTGGCGGAGTTTATCCGCGTCACGCACCAGGCCTACGCCGACCGCTACGGGAATGATTTCGGCGGGGTCATACCGGCCATCTTTACCGACGAGCCCAACTACTCTCACTCCCACGTGAGCGCCGCGGCCGATGAGCTGCTGGCCTCGCTGCCGTGGACCGCCAAGCTGGCCATGGAGTTCAAGCGGCGCCGCGGCTACGACCTGCGGGATCATCTGGTGGAGCTGGCCTTCCCGGCGGCCGGCTCAGGCGCGTATGAGTTCAGCAAGCTCCGCCACGACTACTGGCGGACGGCCACGGAACTGTTCGGCGAGAACTTCTCCGCCCAGATCGGTCGCTGGTGCGATAAGCACAGCATCGCCCTGACCGGCCACTACCTCGGGGAGGAGTCGCTGACCAGCCAGATCCGCACCGTCGGCTCGGCCATGCCCCACTACGCCCACCAGCAGTGGCCGGGCGTGGACATCCTCACCGACCAGCGCCACGAGATCGGCACCGTCAAGCAGTGCTGCTCCGTGGCCGCCCAACTGGGCCGGGCGCGCGTGCTCAGCGAGCTGTACGGCTGCACGGGATGGGACTGGCCGCTGGAGGGGCACAAGTTCAACGGCGGCTGGCAGTACGTGCTGGGCGTGAATCTCCGCTGCCCGCACCTGTCGCTGTACAGTCTGGCCGGCGGGGCCAAACGCGACTACCCCGCCAGCATCTTCCCCCAAAGCCCGTGGTGGAAGTACTACCGCGTGGTGGAGGACTACTTCGCCCGGCTGGGGCTGCTGCTGACCAAGGGCAAGCCCGTCCGCGACGTGCTGATGATCCACCCCATCGAGAGCGCTTACGGCCTGTACCTGCCGGGTGAGGCCGCCAGCACCGCCCGGCTCCAGGAACCGTTCACGGCGCTGCTGGCGGGGCTGCTGGACCACCACTACGACTACGACCTGGGCGACGAATCGCTGCTGGCCGCCCGCGGCAAGGTCGCCGCCGGCAAGCTCAAGCTCGGCAAGATGGATTACCGCCTGGTGGTGGTGCCGCCGGCGATCACGCTGCGCTCCACGACCGCGGCGCTGCTGAAGCGGTTCCTCGCCGCCGGCGGGTCGGTGGTGTTCGTGGAGCCGCTGCCGCAGCGCCTGGACGGCGAGCCGTCCGAGGAGCTCGCCCAGCTCATCGCCCAGGCCACCCGCTGCGGGGCCCGGCCCAGCGTGGTCGCCGCCACCATCGAAACCCTCCTGCCGCGCCGCGTCTCCGTCACCGAGAACGGCGCCGAGGCCGCCTTCGCCTGGACCATGCTCCGGCACGTCAGGGGCGGGCAGGTGCTCTTCCTGCAGTCCTGCGACCGCACCCACGCCCATGACGTGCGCGTCTCGGTCCAGGGCCGCCGCCCGGTGGTGCTCATGGACCCCGCCACCGGCGCCCGCCGGCGGGTCGAGGCCGAGAAGGTTGGCGACCGCGTGGAGTTCGCCCTGCACTTGCCGCAGACCGGCTCGGCCCTGGTCAGCCTGGGCCTCCGCGCCGGCGAGGCCGCGCCCCCGGCCGCGCCGCCGAAGGTCGCCGCCGCGGTCGAGGCGCCCGGCCCGTGGAAGGTCGAGCGGCTCGAGCCCAACAGCTTCCCTCTGGACTACTGCCGCTTCCGCATCGGCGAGGGCGAGTCCTCCGAGCCGGTGCCGGTGCTGCTGGCCGAAGAGAAGATCCGCGCCCATTGGGGCCTGCCGCGCCGGCTGAACCAGGGCTGCCAGCCGTGGTACCTGGCCGAGACGAATCGCGCCGACCGCACCGTCCGCGGCCGCTGCGAAATGAAATTCCAGTTCCACGTCACCGACGTACCCGGCCGGCTGCAACTGGCCATCGAGCGCCCCGAGGATTTCCAGATCCTCCTGAACGGCCAGGCCGTCGCCTCCGAGCCGACCGGCTGCTGGGTGGACGAGGACATCAAGACCGTGGACATCTCGCCGGCTGTCCGCGCCGGCCACAACGAGCTGCTGCTGCGGTTTGACTACCGCTCCGACATGGAGCTGGAGGACCTGCACCTGGTGGGCGAGTTCGCCGTCCGCCGCACCGGCGACAGACGCACCTTCGACGCCCACACCCTCACTCGCCCGCCGACCGAGCTGGCCCACGGCTCCTGGGTCGGCCAAGGCCTGGACTTCTACGGCGGGGCGGTCATGTATCGCATCCCTGTGGATGGGTCCGTCCGCCAGGCCGCCGCCAGGGGCAAGCGGGTCCGCCTGGCAATGCCGGCGGTCCGGTGCACGTGTGCGGCCGTGCACGTAGGCGAACGCACCTTCGTGTTGGCCTGGCCGCCGATGGCCGCGGACATCACCGAGCCGCTGGCCGCGGGCGGCGACGTCGCCATCGAGATTATCGGCGGGCGCAAGAACATCCTGGGGCCGCTGCACGTGCCCTGGCTGCCCTGGACCGGGCCCGGCGAGTTCGACCCCCACCACCCGCAGTGGACCGACGAGTACCTCCTCAACGACCATGGCCTCATGGCCGCGCCGGTTTTTGAAATCCTGGAATGAACGAGCGGCGTGGCCGGCGTCTGGCTGGCGATGACCTCGGCGAGACGAAAGGCGCAGGGCGGGGCAACCGGCCCGCGGAACGACGGATGAGAAGCATCATCCTGGGCAGAAGCGGCCTGACCGTCTCAGCGGTGGGGCTGGGCGGCATACAGTTCTCGAAGATACCCCAGGCCCGGGTCGCGCGGGTCATCGCCGAGGCCCTCGAGCGCGGCATCACTTTTTTCGAGACAGCCTACGGCTACTTCGACAGCGAGCAGAAGCTGGGCCTTGCCCTCCGCGGCCGGCGGCAAGGGCTGATCCTCGCCTCCAAGAGTTCCGCCCGTGACGGCAGGACGTTCACCCGCCACCTGGAGCAGGGCCTCCGCCGGCTGCGGACGGACGTGATCGACATCTATCAGCTCCACGGCGTGGACTCGCCCGAGGCCCTGCAGCGGGCCCTGCGGCCCGGGGGCGCGGTGGCGGCGGCCCGGCGGGCGATCCGTCGGGGCAAGGTCCGCTCGCTTGGGCTGACCACGCACTCGCTGGAGATGGCCCTGCGGGCGGTCCGGACGGGCCTGTTCGAGACCGTCCAGTACCCCATCAGCCTGATCAACACCGAGGTGCCGCGCAGCGGGCTCTTGGGCGAAGCCAGGAATCGCCGGGTGGGACTGATCGCCATGAAGCCGCTGGGCGGCGGCCGGCTGGGCCAGGCCCGGCTGGCGCTGAGCTACATCTACCGCTTCCGCGGCGTCGTGCCCGTGGTGGGCGTGGAGACGCCCCGGCAGGTCCGCCAGCTCGCCGGCATCGCCGAGCGGCCGACGAAGCTGGCCCCGGCGCACTTCGAGCGGATCCGCCGCATCCGCCGCACCGTCGGACGCACCTTCTGCCGGGCCTGCCGCTACTGCGAGCCCTGCCCGGTGGGCATCTCCATCTTCCGCGTGCTGTACTTCCCCGTGTACGTCATGCAGATGGGCCCCGGGCACGTGCTGCGCGACGGCCTGCCGGACTGGCTGGTCAAGGCCGAGCAGTGCGTCCAGTGCCGCCAGTGTGAGGCCCGCTGCCCGTTCCACCTGAAGATCGTCGAAGGCATGAAGAGCAGCCTGCGGCTGGCCCGCAGGCTGTCCCGCGGCCGCGGCTCGCGGAGATCCGCGGCAGTCCGTCCTTGACGGCGGCGCCTGTGGGGAAGTTAATCAGAAGCCCAATGATGCAGTTCGTGGAGATTCAATCCGGCCCCAACACCTTGCGGGGCATGCTGCATGTCCCGGAAGGCGAGCGGCCGTTCCCGGCCGTGATGTTCTGCCACGGCTTCACCGGCCAGCGCATCGAGGCCCACTTCCTGTTCGTGACCATCGCCCGCCGGCTGGAGAACCTCGGCATCGCCTCGCTGCGCTTCGACTTCGCCGGCAGCGGAGAAAGCGACGGCGAGTTCGCCGACATGACCATGTCCGCCGAGGTGGACGACGCCGCCGCGGCCCTGGACTTCCTGCGCCGCCACCCGGCCGTGGACGCCGCCCGCATCGGCGCCCTGGGCCTGAGTCTCGGCGGGGGCGTGGCGGCCCTGCTGGCCGTGCGGCGCCCCGCCGACCTCCGCGCCCTGGCCCTGCTGGCCGCCGTGGCCGAGCCCGCCCGCATCCTGTCCATCATCCGCACCGGCCGTTTCGAGTCCGAGCTGGCCCGGCGCGACTACATTGACTGGGACGGGCTGATGGTCCGGCGGCGGTTCCTTCAGGACCTGGAGGACCTCTGGCCGGCCCAGGCCGCCGCGAGCTATCCCGGCCCGCTGCTGATCATCCACGGCGGCGAGGACGCCACCTGCCCGCCTACCGAGGCCTACACCTATCGCCAGGCGCGGGAGGCGTCCTCCGGCCCGACGCAGTTCGAGATCGTCCGCGGCGCCGACCACACCTTCAACAACCTCGACCATACTGAAACCGTCTGCCGGCTGCTGGAAGGGTTTTTCCAACAGCACCTGTGACGCCGCTGCCCGGCCGCGCCCTGCCCGCGGCAGCCGCCGGCCGACGCACCTGTCCTCAGAAACGCCCGGGCCCGCTATGATTGTGGAAGAGTCGGCCTTTAAACCACCATGAGTGGGTTGGCGAGGACATCTCGAAGCAGATGCCGGCCGCTGATGCTGACCGGGGCGGCGCTGCTCCTGGCCGCGGGCGCGGCCGCGGGGGCCGACTGGCCGCAATGGCGCGGGCCCAACCGCAGCGGCATCACCTCGGAAAGTTCGGGCTTTCCCGGCGGCTGGCCGCCAAAGCTGCTGTGGGGCCGCGGCGTCGGGGCCGGCTGCGCCTCGCCCATCATCGCCGACGGGCGGGTATACGTGATGGGCTGGCAAGGCCGGGGCACAGGCAGGCCCAGGGGAAATCCCATCGGGACGGATACCGTCTACTGCCTCGGCGCCCGCGACGGCAAGACACGCTGGAAGCAGAGCTACCCCTGCCGCTACCAGGGCCGCTTCCGGGCCGGAGACACCGCCCAATACTGCGGCCCGCTGTCCACGCCCGCCTTCGACAAGGCGACGGGGTATCTCTATACGCTCAGCGTGGACGGCGACCTCCGCTGCTGGGACGCCGGGCGCGGCGGCCAGCCGGTCTGGGCCGGCAACCTCTACGACACCTACAAGGTTCGCCGGCGGCCGGACGTCGGCAGGGGCATAAGGGACTACGGCTACACCGGCTCGCCGCTGGTTCGCGGCGGCGTCGTCATCGTGGAGGTCGGCGCCGACGAAGGCACCGTCATGGCCTTCGACAAGACCACCGGCCGGCGGCGGTGGGCTTCGGCGCTCACAGGCCCCGCCGGCCACACCGGCGGACCGGTGCCGCTGACGCTCCGGGGGATGGACTGTCTTGCCACCCTCACCCTCACCCGGCTGGTCGTCATGCGGGCCGACGCGGGGCAGGAGGGAAAGACCCTCGCCGCCTGGCCGCGGCGGACCGACTACGCCTGCAACATCGCCACGCCCGCGGTGGCCGGAAGCCAGGTCGTCCTCACCTCCAGCTACAACCAGTCCAACACCGCCCTGCTGGAGGTCTCGGCCGACGGGGTTCGCCGGAAGTGGACCTCCAGGCGCAACGCCCTCGTGAGCAGCCCGGTGATCCACAAGGGCCGCGTGTACGTGACCGGCGGGTCGTTGATGTGCCTGGAGCTGGCCACGGGCGAGCTGAAGTGGCGCGGCGGCAGCTTCGGCCACGGTTCCTGCCTGATCACCGGCGACGACAGGCTCATCGCCTTCGGCCGGGGCCGGCTGGTGCTGCTGGGCGCTTCCGGTCGCGAGGGCAATTACCGCGAGCTGGCCCGCGTGGACCAGGTCGTCCCGAAGACCTGCTATCCGCACGTGGCCCTCGCCGACGGCATCCTGGTCTGCAAGGACCTGGCCGGCAACCTTGCCTGTTACTCCGTCCGGACCTCCGACTGAGGGCCGCCGCGCGGCGAGCTCGGCGCTTCGCGCTTGACGGGTTGCTGTTCGCGCTTGCGGGCATCGGGCTCTTTCCAGTCGCACTCGCCTTCCGGCCGGTCACCGTTCAGAAAGAAGACCAGGTCGCCGGCTTTCCGGTCGACGGACCCCGACTCATGCAGGCCGTAACCGCCGCCGTCGTCCTTGCCGTCCACGTTGAGGCTGTACAGCAGCGGGTGCTCGGCCTTGGGCAGGTAGGTAATCTTTCGGCCATCCTCGGCGAAGGGGTCGGCCGGCACGGCAGGCAGGTATTTGGGTACGAGGTCATCGAACTTTTCCGGCCGGCGGCCGTGGTCGATCTCGTACAAGCGGATCGCCAAGGCCGCCGCGGCCATCCGCCGCAAGGCCACGGCTGACCAGTGCAGCTCGAAGGTTCGGTACAGCGAGGGGCACACGATGTCAGCGAGGAAGCCGGAAAAGTCAAGACGCGAACGGACCGGCTTGGCCGGCGGCATGTGCTTCCTTGCCGCTGGCAGTGAATCTTCGCCCG
>LJUF01000104.1 GCA_001303665.1 Phycisphaerae bacterium SM23_33
ACGGTGCCGGCCTCGTCCACCAGGTGCCGGGCCGTGTGGCCGATGACGACCCGCCCCGGGTCCACCCCGGCCTCGGCCAGGGCGGCCAACTGCGTCACGTGCGCCCCGGCCGCCGTGCAGTGCGTGGTGACGCTCACGCCGGTGGCCTGCTGGGCGGCGGCGCCGGCGCGGAAGGCCTTGGCCTCGGCCGGGGTCAGATCCTTTCCGCTGCTGCCGAGCTTGATCACGCCGGCCCGGACCGCCGAGCCGTGAATGCCCTCGGTGATCTCGCGAACGCACATCTCGGTGAGCTCCTGGACGCTTTTTTCGCGGACCGCCGGCCAGATGGCCTGAGATTCGTTTTGGACCCAGTAGGTCCCGACTTCCATCTCCCGGTAGAAGCCGGTGGACAGGACCACGTGCAGGTCGGCGGCCCGGGCGATGCGCAGGTACGTGTCCGGCCAGGCCCGCCAGGCCATCGGCGTGGCGTCCACCATCGCGTGGCAGCCGTGCTCGTGCAGCCGCTTCAGGTTCGGCACGGCGTATTCCATCAGCAACTGCTCGCGCGGCGGCGGGGTGGGCCCTTCATCCCAGTCCCGGCAGGAGGCGTACAGGTGCTCGTGCATGAGCACCCCGCCCAGGGCCTCGGGGGCAACCTCGCCGCGAACCGTAACCACCTTGCCTTTCACGCAGCCGGACATGCCCGGATCACTCCTGTCTTCGCACCGCCCCGCCGTTCGGCGAGGCCGGAGGCGGCACTTCGCCCACGAGGAACTCCAGGGAGTACGCTCCCAGGCCGTCGTCCGGGAGCCTGGCGACGCTCCGCGGGCGGGGCTGAGCGAAAGGCCCGTCCACGAACAGGTGCCGCCTGTAGCCCGCCAGAGACAGCCGCCCCAGCAACACGCCGTAGTCCTCCGGGGTCGGCGCAAAGAACATCGACTTGGTATAGAAGCACGAAAACATCTCCTGCGGCGCCCACCACACACGAGAGATCACGGCCCCCTCGGGGCGCTTGCGGATCGCCTCGTTCAGCCGGAAAGACACCTGCTTCTTTTTTGCCAGCAGGCGGATCGAGTTGGCCTGCGCAGCCAGGCTCACCAGGACCACCAAAGCCACGGCGGCGACCGGCCGGCGAGCGAGCTGCTTGAACGAGCCCAGCGCCTCAAGCAGGTTGGCCCCGGCCAGCAGGCCCAGCAGCGGATACAGCACCAGCAGGAAACGATTGCCCCAATGCACCCCGGTCGTGGGCCGGCCCGGCGTGGCCAGGGCGTACACCACCGCGTAGCCCAAGGCCAGACCCCAAACCCACTTCGAAAGCCAGCCGGTGCCGCCAGCCTGTGGCGGCCGCTTGAGCCCCAGGAAGGCCAGGATCAGGACCGGAGCACCGGTGAAGAGGCTGTTGGACAGCAGCATCCACTCAATAGGGCTGCCCGGCGTGTAGTAGCCCTTCAGGGCGAGCGCGGCACTGGCTACCGCCGCCAGGCAGGCCAGCGGCACGACCACGCCGTGCGCGCGCCGGGGCAGCCGGGGGTTGATCAGGAAGCCGGCCAGGAACGGCGCGGCGAGCACGACGGACAGGCCCACACTGCTGCCGGCGGCGGCGAAAAGCATGTAGGCGGCCATCGGCCTAGCCGCCAGGTGCTCCAACAGCCCGCCCGCGCCCAGCGCGTGGGTGCCCAGATGAAAGCCGAAGGGGCTGCCCAAGGCCTGCCACTGGAACAGCCACAGCGGCACGATGCTGACGGCCATGGCCCCCAGGGCCGCCAGCGCCGCCTTGGTCCGCCTGCCCCGGGCGTAGAGCAGCGCGGCAGCGAGCAGCACGAGGCAGAAGAGATACAGCTCGTCCCGGAAATACACGCCGAACGCGGCCGCAGCGCTGCCCGCGATCAGGTGCCTGAGGGAACCGCCGCGCAGGAAGCGCACGTACCCACACACGGCCCAAACGCACAGGCACACGGCGGGCACGTGCTCCCAGAAGGTGACGCTGTAGAACCAGACCGGGGTGCACAGCCCGGCCACCAGCACCGCGGCGTGCCGGGCCGGCGGGCCGAATCCCAGCAGCCCGGCCAGCCGCGCCAGGCCCGCCAGCATCACCACGCCGCACACTGCCGGAAGCACATACAGACCCCAGACGCCGAAGGCCCGGTAGGGCAGCGTGGACGCCGCCGCGAAGAAGGGAGGGAAGATCGAGTACAGCTTGCCGTTCCGCACCGCCGAGAACGGCGACGGCAGGGGATTGAACTGGAACTGCGGGTCCAGCTTGGCCCCCGGCCAGGGAAGCGAATACTCGCGGTAGCCGCCGCCGATGATGGCCTGGACCTGGAGGAACTTGTTGGCGTTGTCCACGACCCAGAAGCCGCGCTTCTCCAGCAGGCAAAGCGTCGCCACGTACACCGCCGCCACGGCGGCGATGGACACCGCGGCTGACCTGGAAGGCTGGAGCACTCGGCCGATCGCCTTCAAGCACCGGCTCCCTACGTTACCGCAGCGGGTCGCCCCGCCGTTGCGGCGGATTATCGCTCCGGCCGCCGGGGCCCGCAAGCAGCCAGCCGCCGCAGCGTCACCCGGCCTTCGCCCTCGGTCAGCAGCCGGCCGGCCTCGGCGCGGAGCAGCTTGATCTGCTCACGCCCGGTGACGCGGGCGAACAGGTTGCCGGGGATCCAGCCCTGCTTGAGCTTGCTCTGGCCGCGGTCCCAGTAGATGCCGATGTCGTACACCATCACGCCGTCACGGGTGGGAGGCTGGCGGTAGTGGTAATAGAGGACGTCGCCATGCTCGGGGAAGACGGTGGCGTTCTCGTAGGGCAGCTCCTCGGCCGGCGGGGGGACGAAGACCCACATCTCCGGCCCGGTCTCCCCGCCGTGGTGCAGCGTGTCGGTGACCGGCCTGGCCAGGGCATTCCAGAAGTTCTCGCAGGTGATGGGGGCGGCCTCTTCCAGCAGCTCCGCCACGACGGTCACGCCGCTGCGGGCGAAGACGATCTCGAATTGCCTCGGCATGATATGCCCTTTCTCTGCCGAGGCACTAATACCCCATGAGAGGCTGAAAGGGAACCCCTCCGCCTTGCCGATGGCATGCGGCCGTCGGCCCAGACTACTTGGCGTACTTGACGGTGCAGCCGTAGGGCTTGGTCTTCGGCTGGCTGACGGGCTTGCCCGCCAGCAGCTCGTCCAGGGCCTTCTGGACGTAGTTGATTCGGTCGGCCTTGGTGCCGCCGATGTCGTCGTCAATGGCGCCCTGGTAGACCAGCTCGCCGGCCTCGTCCAGGATGAACATGTGCGGCGTGGTGGCGGCGGCGAACATCCTGCCCACCTTGCCCTCGTGATCGTCCAGCACGCGGTAGGGCAGTTTGCGCTCTTTCACCCACTGGGCGTTCTTCTCGACGTTTATGTAGTTGGTGCTGTTAATCGACAGCCACACCACGCCCTTGTCGGCGTACTTCTCGGCCAGGCTTTTCATGGTGCCGGCCTGGTAGTGCCGCTGCACGAAGGGGCAATCGGGGTTGACCCATTCCAGCACCACGATCTCCCCGGCGAAGTCCGACAGGCTGACGTCCTTGCCGTCCTGGTCCTTCAGCGTGAAGGCGAAGGCGGGGGCGGCCGGCTCAGCGGCTTCCTCGGCGGGCGCCTCGATCACGGTCGGTTCCTGCCGGGCCTTCTCGCTCTCTTCGGGCTGCTTGGCCTTCGCGCCCGAGCGGCCGCCGCAGGACGGGCACAGCAGCCCGATCCCTGCCAGCAGGCCCACCGCCAGAAACATTCTCACGTTCATGGTTACGCTTCCTTTCCCGAAGCTGTTTTTCCTGATCATAGTCGGTCCTTGAAATTCTAGGCACCCAGGGCCGGCGCGTCACAGAATGCCGCGACAGTTTCCTATCTGCCCCTATGCAGCGCCGGTTCCACCCACTGGATGCCGACTGTCCCGCCCAGGTACTTCGCTTCGGGCCTGTCCCAGCGCACGCGCAGCTCCAGTTGCCTTGCCCCGCCCAGGTCCTCCACCACCAGCAGCCGCTCCGGGTCGGCGCCCGTCATCAGGCCGCTCTGGGCGCGAAGCCCGCCGTCCACACACACCTCGAAGTTGACCAGTTTCCGGGCGGCCGACTCGCCGACGCGCTGCTGGGCGGCGCTGACCCTGACCCCGGCCGAAAAGGCGGCAAAGCCCCCGCCCTGGATGTCGTACACGGTAAACTGCGGCGTGCCGCCGGAGATGTTGTGCTTCTCGTCGAATTTCGGCCCGAAGTCCTCCCGGCGGCGGTCGGACGTCCCGTACCAGTACGCCCGCGACCTGTGGGCCTTGACCATCCCCTTGGGCAACTGCGAAAGGTAAACCGGCTCGCCCTTCGGGACCCCGGCCGGCGGCCTGTAGGGCGGGATGACGTGGACGACCATCTTGGCGTCCTGCCGGGCCGGCCCCGGCGAGCCCGGCCCAGCCGGGCCCTCCACTTCCCGAACCGTCAGCACCACCTCGTGCGTAGCCGCCCGGCGCTCCGGCGGGCCGGCCGTGACCGTGATGGCGGTGCGCTGTCCCGGCTCCAGCCTGCCCGAGGCCGGCTTCACCTCCATCCAGGCCACGGGGCTCGCGATCTTCCACGGCAGCGGCGCCCCGGAGAGATTCGTGAAGACGAACTCCCGGCTCTCGGAGCCGCCGGTGGTGACGTTGAAGGTGGCGAAGTCCTCGATCCGCCTGGGGTCCCAGGCGGCGGCGTGCCCCGGCTTGCCGAGGTAGTCGTACGCCGGCCCCACGACGAACTCGAAGACCTGGCCCACCTCGGCCGTGACCTTGACCGCGTGGGCCTTGCCCGCGGCCACGTCCGTGACGGTGATGGTCCCCTCCGCCGACCGGCCCGGCGTGAGCCTCCCGACGTCGAGGATCAACGGCAGCGACTCCTGGCCGGCGAGCCGGCCTTCGCTCCTGGTGGGGGTCAGCCACGGCACGCTGCTGACGGCCTTCCACGCCCGCGGCCGATGCGTCCAGTTCCTGATGGTCAGGTTGAGTTGGGTCCGGCTGCGGGCGGGGGCCTTCCCGGCCAAGGCGGTCCTGTCCACGTCCAGCGGCAGCGTCTGGGCGACTTCCGCGGCCGCGGCGTACAGCCGGCGCGACCGCTCCTGCCAGCCGGCGCTGTATTCCTGGATCTGAATCCCGATCCGCCCCACCGGCATGTACAGCGTCTCGCGGTGGTGGCGGGCCAGCACGTCGCCCACCCGCCGGGCTAGCCCCTCCGGCAGGGCATTCCGCTCCAGCGCCTGTTCCAGGAAGATGCGGGCCTCAGCCTCCTGAATGCCCTCCAGGAGCACCTCGCCGCGCTGGCTGGGCTCGGCCCCCTTGGGCCCAGGCCAGAGCAGCGACAGGCAGCCCATGCCGGGCAGGTTGCCGGCCCAGGCCCGGCCCTGGTGGCCCTGATAGAACACGTCGTCCCAGTAATCCGCGCCGATGCGGGCGATGCCCCGGCAGCCGGCCACCAGGGCCCGGTCCATCAGCAGGCGGTAGGCGAACGGCGGGGAGTGCCCGTTGGCGCTGATGACGCTGCAGCCGGCGCGGGGGTTCAGCAGGAACAGCTCGCCCTGCCGCCAGCCCCGCCGGCTGCGCTCGTCGATGGGCACGCTGTAGATGAACGAGCTGGCGGTGAAGGCCCCGCCCCAGCCGCCGGGGGCGCGGTTGGGGGCGTGGCTGCTGCGGGCCCAGCGGACGGCCTCGGGCACCAGCTCCGCCAGCAGGGGGATCAGGTCCGGGTCGCCGATGCCGTCCCAGCCGAAGCCCCAGTACAGCTTCTGCGAAAGGCTCCTGGACTTCATGTGCCCGTACAGGGCCGCCGAGAACGCCCGCCAGCTCTCCCGATACTCCGGCGACTCGCTGGACAGGTCCAGCGTCTCGATGCCGCCGGTCCGCTCATCCAGCACGCTCACCGACGCCGGCGCCCCCGCGCCCGTGCCGTGGGCAACCACAAAGCAGATGACCTCCGGCCGGCCGAGGTGCCTGACGGCCAGGTCCAGGTACCGGTCCATGATGGAGAAATCGAACGACAGGCTGCCGTCCGCCTTGCGAATCCACTTGATCATGGAGTCCTTCAGGTTGCCGAACTCCGTCAGTTGAATGACCGGCACGAAAAGCCAGCGGCCGCCCAGCCGGCGGAGCTCGCGGAAGCTCGCCTCCATCAGGGCGAAGTGCTCTTCCGACCACAGCTGCACCTTGTAATGCTTCGCCACCCCGTAGGGCGACTGCTCGCCGGCGAAGAAGCTCTGGAAATGGCGAGGGTCGGGCACGTGCCAGCCCAGGATTTCCGCCTCCACCGGCACGGTCACCGCCGCCATGCCTTGGGCTTCGATCCTGATTGAGCCGCGATACGCGCCAGGCGCGGCGTCGGGCGGAACCCGCAGCGAAATCCAGATCGGCTGGCACCTGCCTGCCGCCACCCGGGCGGGCGGCGCCGGGCCGATGTGGTCGAAGAAGTCTAGCTTCTCCATCAAGGCGACCACCTCGGCCCTGGGCAGGGCGGCGGTGCGGACGGCCGCCGGGCCGTGACGCAGCAGCGCCATCCAGGACGTGGGGCAGACCGGGTCGCTGACGATCTCCGGCAGACCCCGCCACTGCCCCAGCTTGACCATGTGCGATACCGGGTGGCCGAGAGGATACGAAATCCTGACCGCGCTGGCAGGGATCACCGAGCCTCCGGCGGACCTTAATTCGCCGGCGCTGGCCTTCAGGCCGGAAAGCTCCGTGTCGGCGGCCAGGGCGATCTGGCCGGCGTGACTCCCGTTGAGGGCGCCGACGATCCGCACGGTCCGTGCGGAAGCGGATGGGTCGGCGAAGTCCGGCCCGTACAGCCGGCGGTGAACGTCGGCCATCCAGACGTTCACCCCCGGCGGCGGGGTCAGGGCGGAAGGCGCGCCGGCGTCGGCGCAGCGCAGCTCCAGCTCCAGCAGCCGGCAGTGGGCCCAACTGTACTGGGCCCCCATGATGTAGCTCCGGCCCCAGTCCATGCCCATGCCGGCGGCCACGATGGGATGCAGGTCGGCCGCCCGGACCTCCACGGCCAGGACGTTGGCGCCGCGGCGCAGCATCCTTGGGGGGATCTCCACAGGGCCCAGCACGCGGTTGCGGAGCTGCGTGATCCGCTGCCAGCCCTTTCGGTTCACGCCGTGGCGATAGGTGTGGTCGTCCTCGGGTGCGCCGGCCCCGCCGGGAAGGTCCGGGCAGAAGTCCACGTAGTGGCCGCTGGTTCGCCTTGTGAGTTTCTCGCGGCGGCCCGGCTCGCTCTCGTCGGGGGAACAGACGTAGGCCTCTTTGGGATACGGCGCCCCGCGCTCGCCGAGCAGATGCCCGCGGGTGAGCTCCTGGCCGTTGACGAACACCCGGGCCCCGCCGCGGAAGCTCAGCTTCAGCGTGTACCGCCCCGCCCGGGCCGGGTCCGGCACCTCGAAGCGGCCCCGAAAGTACGCCCCGCGGATCAGCGGCTGGCCCATCTCCCCCACGCCGTGCCCGACGCCGCGGGCGGGGAAGTCGCCCACCAGCAGGGGAAGTCGCTGCCGGGGCCAGCCGGCCGCGTCGAAGTCCGGCCGCATCCAGTCTCCCGGCGGGGCCGGCGTGCGGGCGTGGAAGGAGATCCGCTCGTCGTCGCAGCCGACGTTGGCCACCTGCGTGACCAGGAAGGGGGCATGGTCGCGCCAGTCCACCTTGCTGAAATCCAGCTCCCCTTCCTTTTCAACGTAGGGCGGCCGGGTCCAGCGCGTGACCGCTCTTTTCAATTCCGTCATCCGCTTCCGGCCGAGGACCCTCTCGCCCTCGGCCTTCAGCGCATCGCGGTCCAGGCGGTCCATGCCGAACTGGACGTAGTAGCGCCAGTAGGCGCTTTCATCCAGGACCAGCGTGCCGGCCGGCCGGGTCGCCGGCTCTGCGCCGGCCGCCAGGCAGCACAACAGCCCAAGCACCGCCGCCACGAAAACCGCGTTCCGCATGGAGAGTTCCTTACCGCCAGCCCGTCACGGCTTCGGGCAGTCGCTCTACGTCTTAAAGGCCCGATCCGGCGGCCAGTACCGGAGGCCGGCCCCGCCGGGGCGAGACCTTACTGGAGCCTGGCCTTTACGCCCTGAACGAACTCATCCAGCTTCCGGAGCTGGGAAGGATTGGTCAGCAGGTCGTCCTTCTCGCAGGCCAGCAGCCGGACCTTCCCGATAATCCTTGCGCCGTAATGTTCGAGCCAGGCCGAGAGGATCGCCTCGTGCGGCTCGAAGCCGCTGGCCGTGGCCACGCTGATGATGGCGGCCTGCTTGCGGGTGAAGGGCTTGTCCGCGTGGGCGTAGAGGCCGTGCGAGCGGTCGATGAAATCCTTCATGGCCCCGGGCGGGCCCAGCCAGTACACCGGGGCGCTGACGATCAGGACGTCCGCCGCCTGCCACTGCTCGAACACGCGCTCGAAATCATCGTCCCGGATGGCGCACCTCATGAGGCTCATGCATTCGCGGCAGCCCAGGCAGTGCCGTATCACGTAATCGCTGATGCGCAGAAAGGTCGTCTGGGCGACGCCGCCGAGCATCTCCAGCGCCCGTCTGGCGGCGGCGTCGGAGTTGCCGCCCCACCGCGGGCTTCCCGATATTCCCAGGATGTTCACTTGAGCTCCTTTCGCCAGCGATCTGCGATCAGTTGCCCGCGCCGCCGGCCAGCAGCTTGCCGGCGGCGGCGTAAATGAACATGACGCCGAACACCAGCAGGGCCGCGGCGCAGACGGCCAGCACGACCTTCTGCGGCCGGCCGCCCAGCAGCGCGGAGCCCTTGAACGTCGCCCACGACAGGGCCTCCAGCCAGGCCAGGTCGCACAGCCAGTGAACAAGGGCAAACAGGGCAAAGCCCGCCAGGCCGAACCCGGCGGCCTGGGTGGCCAGGGCCAGGCCGATGGTGGCCCACCATAGCAGGAAGTAGGGGTTCCCGCCGCTGAGGATGACGCCGGTCCAGAAAGGATGCCGCCCGCCGGCCGGGGCCGCTGCCGTTTGGCCCTTGCCAAGGCCGGCGAGCATCTGCCCGCCCATCAGCAGCAGAAAGCCCCCGCCCACCAGGCCGATGCCGATCTTCACCATCTCCAGCCGGAACACCCGCCCCACCCCCAGCAGGATCAGCACCGCCAGCGGCAGCTCCACCGCCCCGTGTCCCAGGGCGATCAGGCCGCCGGCGTGGCGCTGCCGCGTGCCCGCGGCCACGGTGGCGGCCGTCACCGGGCCCGGCGCCATCACCCCCGAAAGGGAAATGACCAGGGCCTTGAGCAGAAAGGCCGCCACGTCCCGCCAGTCGCCGTGCACCGACACCCTCGGTCTGAATGCGAGGCCGCTGTGACCACGAAGCGCCGCCCTCGCAGGAGCGGGTCATTGTAAGGCGTCCCAACGCAGATGAGGCGGTTTTTCCGCGCCGTCGTCTGCGGCTGAACATGAGGGCCCGACGGAGCTTGCCGCCGCACGGCTTGTTCAGTGACGGTAGGCGGCCGGCCGCGGCCCGGCCGCCAGGCCGCGCCACAAACTCTTCAGGGACCAGGTCCGCAGCTTCCACTCAAAGGACCGCCGAGCCCTTCCTGTAAGAGGGACCGGCTCGATCATGCCCTGCTGCTTCCCCTGGCAGCCGCCCAGTAGACGCGTCGAACGCATCACTCACCCCACGCTAACGTGGTCCGCCCCGACGTTCATAGACCTTCTGCCGTCTTGCCCGCTAGCCGGCCGGCCCCCCTGTGGAGACATCGCGACCGGCGAGCCGCCTCCAGGAACCGCATCACGCGGACGATGGTCTCGTTCACGGGTGCGGCCAGGCCCTTGGCGGCGGCCAGCCGCACGATGGCACCGTTCAGGGCGTCGATCTCCGTCCTCTTGCCGGCCG
>LJUF01000105.1 GCA_001303665.1 Phycisphaerae bacterium SM23_33
TCGCCGCTCTGCCCGCCGGCGGCCAGTGTGTTCGGCTTGACCTCCCGCGGCTTGCGGACCGCCGCGCCGGGCAGCAGCTTGTTCTCCCAGGCGTAGCTGCGGCCGGGCTCCACGCGGAAGCTCTGCACCCGCCGCAGACCCACCACCACCTCGGAGCCGCCGGACAGCGTGACCTCGTACCGGTCGGCCTTGTCCACCACGTCGCGCCAGCGGAACTCCGTGTTCAACGAGCGGTTGTTGCCCAGGCCCTTCATCCCTGTCACGTAGGCAATGGCCGGGTAGCTCTTGTCCTTGCGAACGTCCAGGTGGATGGCGTTGGGGTAGGTCCCGCCGGCTGAGACGGCGACGTACCGCGCCCCGCCCCAGGCGAAGTCGGCAATGACGCCCCGGTGGGCCGAGAGCATCGCCTCGTAGAAGGGATGCGCCGACTCCCAGGCCGACGTGAGCGTAAGGAACGGCAGGTCCGCCTCGACCGGCGCGGCCTTGACCAGCCGCAGCATGTCGTGGGCTTCCCAGAAGCTCTTGCCCTGGTCGGTCTTGATGTCCCAGTCGGGCTTGCCCCAGATGGCCTGCATGCTCATGGCCATGGACAGCCCCCCGCGGTCCGTCCGGCGAGAGGCCGAGGCGTAGTCGAGCACGCCGTGACCGGAGATAGCCAGGTTGAACACCTCCGGATGGCGCAGGCCCAGGTGCAGGGCCCCGCTGCCGGAGGCCCCGCCCCGGCAGCCGGTGACCAGAATCCGATTCCGGCCGACCGGCCAGGTCTTCGCCGCCCAGTCCACGAACGCCAGCAGCCGCCGCTCCGTATAGGGCTGGATGACGCCCTGAGCGAACGATTTCAGCGTGCCCAGCGCTTCGTGATAGCCGCACCACCAGCTGTTGATGGGGAAGTCGTGCGGGCACAGCACGGTGCTGTCGCGCTCGATGCGGTAGTGCGTCCGCCAGTAGGAGTGCCCGTCGCGGTGCAGGTTCAGTTCCAGTGGAACGCCCTCGCCGAGCTGGTCGGGCACGCCCACCGACCAGTTGTAGTACTGCGAGGGCACGTTGGCGTACTCCGGGCAGCCCACCCAGCGGACGTATTGCAGCCGCCGCTGCTTGTAATTGAAGAACGGCATCTTCGGCAGCTCGCGCTGGAAGACCGGCTCTCCCTCGCCGGCCTGCTCGGCCACCGGCTGGGCCAGCGAGTTGGCCTCGGAGATGTCCCGGGTGTTCTGCACGCCGTCCAGGCAGGTCACCACGGCGTAATACGCCTTGCTCGCCCGGCCGGACGTGTGCACGTACAGCCCGGCGCCGCTTGGCAGGACCCCGCCGCGCCCGCCCGCCGCAGAGCCCGGGATGACCAAGCGGTCGATGACGCAGTCCCGACCGAAGTCGGCGTCCTGCCGGGCCACGTCGAACGGGTTCCAGTGACCGGTCATGATCCCGTCGGCCGTGGCGATGTAGTCGTCCACCGGCCGGTCGATGTTCCGGCCGTTGACGTTCCAGCACGACAGCGGCTCTTGACCTCATCCCTCCCCACCGGGTCGGCGATTTCCTTCCAGGTGATGAAGGTCTGGCCGGCGTGGTGGAGGGCCTCGACGCCGGTGACCTGCGGCGGGACGTCCTGCGGCCTGCCTTGGTACCAGACGTCCAGGCAGGGGGCCTCGGCGTTCCAGAACGGGCAGGCCTTGAAGAAGAAGCCACCGTTGGCCGCGCCGGAAACCCACTTCTTCACGGCCTCGGTCACGTCGAAGCGATCATACCAGGGCCCGCGCACGGCCGCCGGCTTGCCGGAGGCCCTGGCCGTGCCCCCGGCCTTGAAGGCCGAGAACAGCGGGTAGATCTCGATGTCCACCATGGCCTCGTCCATCCGCCCGTCCACCTGCGTGGTGCGAAAGACCAGCAGGTCGGCCCGGTAGACCCTGGCCCGGCCGGGCAGCTTCGACAACTCGAAGCGGACCACGCCCGCCCCGTTGGCGGCCGGAAGGATTTCCACGTCCTGCTTCCGGAGGACCGGCTTTTCGGGCGCCTTGCCTGGCTCAGGCTCGGGAGGTTCCTTGAGCAGCAGTCGGCCGAAGCGGTCGGGCAGGTGGCTGTCGCCGGAGTAGGTGGGCGACCAGGCGGCCTCCTGGAGCGACCCGGTCACCCGGCGGTTGCGGTTGAAGTTGGCGATCCAGTCGGTGGGCAGCTCGGCCCGCCCAGCCATCTGGATCAGCGGGATCGCCACCTCCAGGACGTACTCGCTTTTCCCGCGCCCGGCGGCGGCCTGGAAGCCGCAGTTCCAGGACGCGTCCTTGCCCCGGCCGTCGTACGTGCTGCCGACGGCGTTGACGCCGAAGTGCCAGTACACCCCACCGGTACCCAGGAACATCTCGATGGAATCATCGTCCCAAACCGGCCCGTCGTGGCCGCGGCGGGTGGCCTGGAGCTTGCTCATGAGCGGCTCGAAGGCCTGCACGCCCACGTACAGCATCTTGTCGTCGCGCAGGAGCTTGACGGCCGTGGGCTGGGCCGCCCCGGCCCCGCCGTCCAGCGTCCGCGCCAACTGCAGCGTGGCAGCCTTCTCCCAGATGCCCTCGTCCAGCTTGCCGTCGAGCGTCGGGCCCTGCTTGGTCCGGGGCACGTAGGCGGTCGGCGGTTGGCCGCGGGGCACGTCCGGCCCCGCGGCCGGACCGGCCTTGGGGGCCTGCCCCAGCCGCATCGTCACCATCTCCGCGCTCGCCCAGGACACCGCGACCGCCGTCAACGCCAGCAGCACGCCCGCTTTCATCCATCGCGCACTCATAGGATTCGGCCTCCCATCACGGGCTCCTGCCCGTTCCTACCACCATCAATGCCCCGCTGCCGGCCGCGCCGCAGGCCCAGCTGCCCGGCACCCGGCCACCTGTGGCTACCTGAAAATCTTTATTCTGTTCTTGCCCTTGGCCACCTTGACCTGCTCCAGCGTCACCAGGCCCAACTGGTCGGCCACGGCCGCGCCGGACTGGACCTCCTTGCCGTCGGGCACCGAGGTATTGGTCCATTTGAACCTCTCGCCCGGCGCGGCCTTGAAATTCTGGCATCGCCGGGGCGTCATGTCCACGGTGCATTCCTCCTTCGGGGCTCCGTGCTGCCCGCTGGTCAGAAAGATGGTAACCTCATATCGGTCCTTCTCGTCGGCGGCATCCTCCCAGCGAAGGTGGCTGTTGATCTGCCCGGCCGAATCCCCGTCGAACGGGTCCTGCCGGGGCTTTTCGTTGCGGACGGGGACCGTCTTGGGCTGCGGCAGCTTCCTGGCCGTTCCCAGGTCGTCGTCCAGCGAGCAGTTAACGAAGGCCGGCAGCGACTTGTCCAGGGCCATGGTTCGGGGGTCGAACATGAAGATGGCCCGCTCGCTGTGTCCGCCCAGCCCCCAGCGGAAGACGAAGGCCCGCTTGGTCTCCTGGAGAGCCCGCACGAACTTGACCGCCTGCTCCCAGCCGATGGCACCGTCGTTCTTGCCGTTGGCGAAGCTGAAGAACGGCGTCTCCTGGGTGGGGTATTTCCGCAGCCACCAGGCCAGGTCCATCCATTCGTCGAACTTGGCCCCGTTGTAGTTCATGTACTGGTAGCGTTCGCCCCACTTGCTCTGCTCGCCGTTTCGGAACCAGCCGTTGTCCGGCCAGCAGGCGATGCCGACCCAGGAGTTGACGTAGGCGAACAGCTCCCCGCGCTTGCCGCCGATGTGCAGGGCGCCGGTGCCGCCCATGGACTGGCCCTCGATGAAGATCCGGTTCGGGTCGATCTTCCAGTGCCCGCGGACCCAGTCCATCATGCTCAGCACCCGGCGCTCGGTATAGTTGCGGATGACGCCGTCCGGCCGGAGGCGGCGGATGCCCAGGTCCTCGTGGTAGCCGTACCACCAGTCCTGCACCGGGTCGTTCATGGACGAAATGCGGATGCAGGACGGCCCCACGCCGTACCAGTACGTGCCCGCATCCTGGCTGCCGCCCCAGCCGTGCACCATCACCTGCAAGGCGGCCGGCTGGGACGGGTCGTACTTGCCCGGCACAGCCACCGCCCAGATGAACACCCGCGGCAGGTTCGAATACGGCTCGTGCACCCAGCGCAGGTAATACCGCACCTCGGCCGGCCCTTCCTGGTACATGTAGTGCTCCTTGGGGCCGATCGGGCGGATTCTCTGAAGCACGGGCTGGGGTTCGCCCGAGGCCTCGGCCACCGGCGGGGCGAGGGAGTTGCCTTTGCCGATGGTCCTGTCCACTTCGCCGGCGCGGGCCACCAGCACCGCGTAATAGAATTTGCCGGGCTTTTCCTGCTTATCCAGCGTGTGCACGAAAAGCTCGGCGCCGTTGGGCAGAGGCTTCTCATCCTCGATGCAGACGGTCGGGAGCAGGGCGCTCCGCCAGTGGTTCCGGTTCCGGCCGGGGTAGTAGATGGAAAGCGGCGCGACCTCGCCGACCTTCTCGGCCGCCGCCAGCGAGGCCGCGTCGGCGATGGGCTTGGCGGAGCGGTACACCCAATATCGCACGCCGGTCTTGGCCTTGTCGGCCTTGTCGCGCTCGGCCAGGCGGCGCTTGTGGTCAGCCGCCTCCAGCCCGCCGGCCATTCTCTGCTCGGCGCTCAGTTCCCCGTAGGTCTCCACCGCCTGCCAGGTCAGGAAGGTCTGGCCGCTGCGATGAAAGGCCCCGAGGCCCTTCACCTGCTCGCCGTCGGCACGCCCAGCCAAGGCCACCAGCAGACCGAAAAGTCCAACCAACAAGAGAGGTTTTCCGACCTTCATGCCGCAAGCTCCTTTCTAAGGGCCTCGGTCCACTATTCAACCCAGCGCCGCGGCGACCGGGGCGGAGTTTTGGCTTTTTGGGCCAAACGACCTGCGCGGCTGTCGCGGCGAGGGGCCCGGCAGGTCTGCCGCGTGTTGTCGGGGGTCAGCCCCGCCCGGGGATCTCCTTCAGCCGGGCGGTGATCCGGTTCCAGTGCGTGCCTCGCCAAAGGAGCTTGCCGCAGCGGCTGCATCGCCAGAACTGCTCGTAGGCGGCGTAGGCCTTCGGGGGGGCGTCGCCTTGAATGGACTGCTTCTGCACCTCCGCAAGCTCCCCCCCGCAGGCCATGCAGCGCGGCTCCGGCCGGACAGGCAGCTTGAACTCCCGCAACACAAAGGACAACTGCTGGAGCTTGTTCAGCTCGCGGGGGACGAAGAGGGCCTTGACCGTCTTGTCGCGAATCAGGTTCCGCTCGAACAGTTTCCCGTCGCTGGAAAGCAGGGTCGCGGCGGTTTGCACCGCGCGGCGGATGAGGCGCTGGTCGTCGATGCCGTAAGTGAATTCGGCGTCGTAGCCGGCCGCACGCAGCCAGCGCGCCAGCCCGCCCAGCATGGCATCGCAGACGAACTCCGGCCCGGCCTCGCCCATGCCGGCATGATACCCGCCGGGGCGGGCGGCGTCTTGCCTCCAGCCCATGGTATTGCAACGGGCGCTTTTGGTAGGCTGTATGAGATGGGTCAGGCAAAGCAGCGAAAGACCGGCCGGCTGGGCGTGCGGGAGGTTCAATGCAAGAGCGCCTTGGTTGACTCGGGCATTTGCGACTACGCATTGAACTGCTATACGGGCTGCGCGCACGCGTGCTCGTACTGCTACGCCCGGTTCATGGGCAGGTTCCATCACCCGGGCGAGCCCTGGGGCGGCTTCGTTGACGCCAAGGTGAACTCCCCGGAGGTGCTGGCGCGTCAGCTTCGGGGCCGGGGCCTGTCCGGCGGCGGGAGCGTCTTTATGTCCAGCGTGTGCGACCCCTACCAGCCGGCGGAGGAAAAATTCCAGCTTACCCGCCGCTGCCTGGCCATGCTCCTGGAAGCGGGCTTCGAGGTGCACCTTCAGACCAAGAGCGCCCTGGTGCAGCGGGATTTCGACCTGCTGGCCGGCCGAAAGAACGTCAGCCTCTGCGAAACCATCACCACCATGGACGAGGACCTGGCCGGTGAGGTGGAGCCGCGTGCGGCCCCGCCGGCCGCCCGCCTGGAAACGCTGCGCCTGGCCAAGCGGGCCCGGATACCAGTGAAGGCCTTCGTCGGTCCGGTGTTGCCGGGACTAAGCGACACGGCCGAGTCCCTGAAGACACTCTTCTCGCAACTGGCGCCGCTGAAGGTCAATGAGGTGTACGTAGACCGGCTGAATCGCCGCTGGGGCGTTTGGCCCTCGCTGCAAAAGATGCTCCGCCGGATTGCCCCCGAGGCCCTCGGCCCCACGCGGGCCATGCTCTTTGACGAGTCCGGAAGCCAGGCATACGGCCGCGCGCTTCGCTCGACGGTCCAGCGGGCCGCAAAGGCCGCCGGGCTGGCCGCCCCGCTGAACATGGTGTTCTGATTACCGGGCGTACTCCACGTACCGGAGCTCGCGGATGAGGGTCACCTTGACCTCGCCGGGGTACTGCATCTCTTCCTCGACGCGCTTGGCGATGTCGTGGGCGACCTTGGCGGCCAGGCGGTCGTCCACCATTTCGGCGTCGACCAGGACGCGGACTTCCCTGCCGGCCTGGATGGCGTAGGCCTGCTTGACCCCCTCGAAGGCGGCGGCGATTCCCTCCAGCTTCTCCAGCCGCTGGACGTACCGTTCCAGCGTTTCGCGGCGGGCGCCGGGGCGGGAGGCGCTGATGGCGTCGGCGGCCGCCACGATCGGGGTGTACACGAACCGCGTCTGGACGTCGCCGTGGTGCCCGGCGGCGGCCTCGATGACCTCTTCCTTCTCACCGTAGCGCTTGCATAACTCGGCCCCGATCTCCGGGTGGCCGCCTTCCACCTCGTGGTCCACGGCCTTGCCGATGTCGTGCAGCAGCCCGCACCGCCGGGCGAGGGCGCCGCTGACGCCGATCTCGTCGGCGATAACCTGCGACAGGTAGGCCACCTCCATGCAGTGCTTCAGCACGTTCTGGCCGTAGCTGGTGCGGTAGTGCAGCCGGCCCAGCAGCCCCACGAGCTTGGGGTGGACGCCGCGGACGTTCGCGTCCAGCAGCGTCTGCTTGCCGACCTCCTGAATGTGCCGATTGACTTCCTTCTGCGTCTCGGCCACGAGCTCTTCGATACGCGAAGGATGAATTCGCCCGTCCTGGATGAGCTTCTCCAGGGACAGCCGGGCCACCTCGCGCCGCACCGGGTCGAACCCGGAAACCACCACCACCCCGGGCGTGTCGTCCACGATCACGTCCACCCCGGTGGCCTTCTCAAACGCCCGGATGTTCCGGCCCTCCCGGCCGATGACCCGGCCCTTCATGTCATCGGAGGGAATGTCCACGGTAGAGACGGTGCTTTCGCCGGTATGCTCGGCCGCGTACCGCTGGATCGCGGTGATGATGATCTCCCGGGCCCGCGGTTCGGCCGTTTCCTCGGCCTTCTCCAGCTCCCGCTGGACCATCTGGGCAGCTTCCCTCTGGATGTCCTTTTCGACCCGCTCCAGCAGCAGTTGCCTGGCCTCCTCGGCCGTCATGTTGGCCACCTTCATAAGCTGGGTCTTCTGCTGCGCAATCAGGTCGTTGAGCTGGCGGTCCTTGGCGACCAGGGCCTTTTCCCGCTCGTTGATGGCCCTTTCGGCCGTTTCCACCGAGCGCTCCTTGGCCGCCAGCGTCTCCATCTTCTGGTCGACGAGGTCCTCCCGCTTGGAGAGGCGTTTCTCCTCGTTGCGGAGTTCGGCCCTTACGGTTTGGGTTTCGGCGTCGAATTCCGCCCGACGTTCGATGAACTCGCTCTTGGCCTCTGCCTCGGCCCTGGCCTTGATGCGCTCGGCCTCGGCCTCCGCGGCGGCGATCCGAGCCTGCAACTCTTTTTCCAGCGCCGTCTTCTGCAGTTTGCGCACCAGCGCCTGAATCACCAGCCCCACCAGCACGCCTGCCACGAGCGTGATCGCCATCGCCCCCGCCAAGAGACCCGCGGACACCTCTCCCAAAAGCGCGCTTATCGGCATTTCAAGATCCTTTCCGACTGGCGGCTGAGAGCGCTTCGGCCGCACCGCTGAGGCAGATGCCGATGGCGCCGTGCCGACGGCAGGCAGGTTCGTTCCCCCTCAGGTCAGAATGAGTTCACGCAGCCCGGGACGTATCTGTTCCTGCTGGATCCAGCCTTGCCTCCAGGGAACGCGCCCCGCCGGCGCCCCGGTTTCGCCGGGGGCGCCTGAGGGCTTGTTCCCACTTCGATACGTCCTTAGTCAATTCACCCACGACCCTAGCTGCCATTGATCTCTATGACCCGAAGGCCTCGCCCCGCCCACGCGCGGGGCGAATCATCGACGTCCGCACCAGCAAAAAACGCCCTTTGGGTCCCAGGCTCCCCTCGCCCGGCCCGCCCGGGCGCCCACGCGCCCGACCGGCCCTTTCCGCGAGGGGCGGCGTTGCCGGTTGCAATCCGTCCCGAACCAGGCCGACAGATGATAAAACGGCCTGCTTGCCTTAACGTTCCTCGGCCGTCACCAATTCTCTGTAAACATCGGCCGGATGCTACGATGCCGCACCGACCGCAAGCAACCCTTTACACAAGATATTAGTAGCAGATATCCGCTCCAGGGTCAAGCATCATTTGCAGCAACCCGAAACTTCATCGCCGCCCGCCCCAGCCCGCCCAAGGCATTCGAAACACCCTCAATACCCCGGGAAACGCCCTGTCCCGCCGAAGGCAGGGGCCCAGGAAGGCGAAAATCCCCCGAAAAATTTCGCCTGGGGGCGCAAGCCGTTCCCAAGTCGACCCCTGCACCAGCCGATAAAAAAGTGGACCGGGGATATAAGAGGCGGAGGGAAACCTCTTGCTAAGCAACGGCGGAGGAAACCGCTGCCACCCCGGTCCACGTTTTTTCCGGCCAAACACTTCGCGCGGGCCTAATCGCGGCGGGGCCTGAATCTCGCGTGTCAAGATGACAATTCGACCAGAAAGCCCGCTTTTCTGTAGCGATTTTCAGATAGTTAAGAGTTCGCCCTGCCCAGGAGAATTGCTGCCTCGCCTAACGTGACATCCGTGCCCCGAGATGATACAGTGTCCGGCCGCCAAAGTCAATCAAAACGGAGCCTTTCGGAGATGCGGGCGACTACCGCAGCGACCCAGGCGATTACCACCGCGCCGACCCAGCCCACCGCAGAGCCGGCAACCAAGGCCTGGCACCAGGTGGAATTCCTCAGGAACGCGGTCTGGCAGTGGGCGGCCCTGCTGGGGGTGCTGCTGGCCACCTTCCTGGTCGCCAGGATCATCTCTTTCCTGCTCAACCGCCGGGGGCAACGGCTCATCCAGGCCAGGCGCTTCGTCGCCTTGGGAATGATCCTCCGCTCGCTCTCCGGGCCGGCGGCCATGCTGATCTTCGCCGGCGGTCTGCATCTGGCCGGCCTGATCATGAACCTGAAGCTGGACGAGGCCCGCGACCTCACCCAGTTCTGGCAACGGGCGTGCAGCACCCTGGCCGCGCTGGCCGCCGGCTGGGCCGTCTATCGCCTCGTGGACGTGCTGGAGATGCTGCTGGGCAAGTGGACGGCCAAGACGCGCACCCAGCTGGACGACCAGCTCGTCCCCATCATCCGCAAGGCCCTGCGCTTCTTCATCGTCATCATGGTGTTCCTGTTCATCGCCCAGAACATCTTCCAGTGGGACATCGGCGCCCTGCTGGCCGGGTTGGGGCTGGGCGGTCTGGCCTTCGCCCTGGCCGCCCAGGACGCCCTCAAGAACCTCTTTGGGTCCGTTACCATCTTCGCCGATCGGCCCTTCCAACTGGGCGAACGCGTCAAGATCGGTGACCACGACGGGATCGTTGAGGCCGTCGGCTTCCGCTCCACCCGCCTTCGGCTGCTCACCGGGCACCTGGTCACGATTCCCAATTCGCTGGTTGCCAGCTCGGCCGTCGAGAACATCGGCCGCCGGCCCTACATCCGACGTGTCCTGGACGTCACCATCACCTACGATACGCCCCCGGACAAGGTCCGCCGCGCCGTCGAGATCATCATGGAGATGCTCCAGGTCCGGAAGGACCATTTCCCCCCGGACATGCCCGGGCGGACGTACTTCAACGAGTTCAACGCCGCCAGCCTCAACATCCAGGTGTACTACTGGTTCACCCCGCCGGACTGGTGGCAGTACCTGGAGTTTACCCACGACTTCAACATGGAGCTGCTGCGGCGGTTCAACGAGGAAGGCATCGAGTTCGCCTTCCCCACCCAGACGCTCTACCTCAAGCAGGATTCGGGCTTCGTCACCGAGGTGCAGCTGAAGCCCAACCAGGCCCGTCGCCGCTGAGGCGAGCCCCGACGCACCCGGAAGGGCAAACGTACCCCGGCGGCTTGGGCCCTCGAGGCCGGCCGGCGCCTCGATTGCCTCTGGCCTGGGGCCCCCCGTCCCTGTAGAATCCCGCTTGCGGCAACTGACAGCGGGAGAAACGAACATGGCCAAGCTGTTGAGCGACCCGACCTACGCCGTGCGGGGGCGACTGGTAGCAGTCGACAATTCCGGCCTGCTGGGACCGTTCTTCATATTGCGTGTGCCGCCGACCACCTACGACATTCAGCGGCCGGCCAGTTACATCGACTTTCAGCTTCTGGACACGGCCCGAAGGACGCTGCAAAAGCGGATCGGCATGGACGACGAACTCCAGGTGATCATTCATGCCGCGACGCCCAGCGTGCAAAAGGGAACGCGAAACGAACTCACCTTCCAGATCACCGGCAAAGGCAAGAGCCAGCGGATCAGCCACGCTACGCGCCGCTTCGAGTCGTGCACCCCGATCAACGGCAAGGTGACGGAGAACGACGGCCGTCACCTCATCGTCGTGGACGCCGGCGTGCCGATCGTGGTGTCCCTGCTGGAGCACAAGCCCTCCCGGACCAAGCAGGTGAAGCTCAACTCCTGGGTGACCTTCTGGCCGACGCCGCCGACCCACGGCATCATTCTCGGCAAAGTATAGCGGCCGCGTCCATAATCACGTAACCGGGTGGCCAAGGTAGGTCTTTCCACGCGCGCCCCTTACGGCTTTTTGGCGGCGGTCGGCAAGCTCCGGGTGGCCGCCGGCATCTTTCTGTGAGGGCGCTCAGCTTTTCCCGGTTTTCGCCGGCCTCAAATCCCGGTCGGCGATAACACGCCTTTGCGCCCGCACGGCCGGGCCCCCACCAGGCGAAGCGCTGCGCGGGGGCAAGTCGACAAGCCTATCGCTGTCCCAGGCCCCGCCCATCCCAGGCCTCGCGCCCGTCGCGCCCCATCATGCTCAGGCCCCGTCGTAAGACGCAACGATCCGGGGCAGCTCTTTCAGGCACGTTACGCGATGGTTCGGCCGGATACGCCGGTGCTTCTTTGCCCCCGTCGGGTCTTTGAGGACCGAGATCATGCCCACTCGCCTGGCCCCGGCGACGTCCGCGAACAGGCTGTCACCAACGAACACGGCCTCCGCAGCCCTGATCGCCAACCGGTCCAGGGCGATCTGGAAAATCCTGGCATGCGGCTTGCGGTAGCGGACGTCGCAACTGTAAACGCGCAGCGGCAGATATTCCAGCAGCCTCAGCTCAGCCAAGTGCCGGTCGAGCACCTCACCTGGAACAAAGGTATTGCTCACGATGCCCAGGCTCAGGCCGTCTTTCCGAAACCCGTCCAGTACCCCGTGCAGCCCCTCCTCGACGCTGGCGCAGCGGCCCAGCGGGCGGTACCACTGCCAGGCCAATTCCTCGGTCTGCTCGGGTGTCAGAAGGTGTCCCATGCTCCTTTCCATGCCTGCCAGCAGCCCCAAGGAGTCGAACTCACGCTGGGTGATTCGGCTCTTGACGTAGTGCCACCTTATCGCCCACAGTCGGCGCCGGTGATAATCGCGGAACGGCGGCATGTGGAAGCCCAGCCGCTGAAGGTAGCGATAGGCAAGGCGAGCGCCTCGGGCAAACAGCCCCGTCGTGTTGATGGGGCCGAAGTCCAACAGCGTGTCGCCCAGGTCGAACAGAATGGCCTTGATAACGGGCATCGGGTCGTCGCGATTTCAGCTAATGTGGGCCGGAATGTTCCGGCGCCGAGGCCAAGCCAAGGCGAGCAAATTATAGATGCGCCGCGCACACAACGTCCCACCAAAAAAAGACCTCCGACCGCCCGAAAGACGGCCGGAGGTTTGCCACGGCTAGAGAGAAACAGCCATGTTTCACATCACCCGCGCCTGCGGGGGAATTCCGTCAAATCCACGGGAAGTATAACAGTCACCCCAGGCAGTGTCAACGCAAACAAAAAATACCTTTCAGTAGCAGCAAAAAATGTGTAAGTGAAGTTTTAGAAAAGCCTTATGTTCCTGAATCCGCCCGAGAATCCGCCCTTTTCACGGCCGGCCTCAGCACCGGCGGTTTACCGGCCCAAGATCGGTTTCTCATGACGAGTTAAAATGTAAGCCCTTTATCTAGTGGCGCTTGGCAAAACAGCGCATAGCCGGTGGTCCTCCGCGCCCCGTCGGCCCCGATCCGGGCGGCCGACGTCCCGGTCGCAGCCCGCCCCGGGGCCCCCCGGGCTCGGAAGCACTCAGCAGATGGCCCCACATGTTGCCCAATCTGCCCACAACATCTGCGCAAGTCGTTCCTTTCATCTCGCGCACGCCCATTTGACCGGCAAAGTCGTTTCTGTTACGTTGCCCCGCAACAAGTGCTGGCTGGAGTGACCGGCATGAGCCATGACTCCGTCGAGCTGATATCCGCAGGACACATCTGCCTGGATATCACCCCGCAGTTCCCGCACTCGACCTCGCCTCGCCCCTTCAACCGTCTGCTCCGCCCGGGCAGCCTTGTCATCGTCGAACCGGCCACCCTTTCCAGCGGCGGCGGCGCCGCCAACGTGGGCCTGGCCGCCCAGCGGCTCGGCCTGTCGGTCGCGCTGATGGGCAAGTGCGGCGACGACCTGCTCGGGCAGACGCTGTTGGAGGTGCTGCGGCGCTTCTCGCCCGAATGCGTCAGGGGTATGCGCGTCGTCCCCGGCGAGCACACCAGCTACTCGGTCACGCTGGCCGTGCCGGGCTCCGACCGCATCTTTCTGCACTGCCCCGGCGCCAATGACACCTTCACCGCCGACGACGTGGACATGGAGTTGGTCTCATCGGGGCGCCTGTTCTATTTCGGCTACCCCCCGCTGATGGCAAACATGTACGCCGGCCGGGGCGAGGAGCTGACCAGACTGTTCCGCCGGGTCAAGCAGGCCGGCATCACCACCGCCCTGGACATGGCCCTGCCCGACCCGGAAAAGGCGGGCGGCAAGGCCGACTGGCCGGCTATCCTGGGCAACGTCCTGCCGCACGTGGATGTCTTCGCACCCTCGGTGGAGGAGCTGACCTTCATGCTTCGGCGGCAGGAGTACGACCGGCTGATTGGGGCCGGCGACATCCTGGACCAGTTCAGCCCGCAGCTGCTCCGCGGCCTGGGCCGGCGGTGCCTGGAGCTGGGAGCGGCGGTGGTGATGGTAAAATGCGGTCGCCACGGCGTGTATGTGTGCAGCGGCCCGGCCGACCGGATCCAGCAGATGGGCTCGACCGCGCCGGACCCGGCCGGCTGGGCCGGACGCGAGTTGTTCGCACCCTCCTACGTGGTGCAAGACATCGCCTCGGCCGCCGGAGCGGGCGACTCGGCCGTGGCGGGCTTCCTGGCCGGGCTCCTCCGTGGGGCCGACCTGCCCACGGCCGCCGACTACGCCTGCGCCGTCGGGGCCCAGAACGTCCGGGCCATCGACACCGTCAGCGGCGTCAGGAGCTGGCAGGAAACCACCGCCGAGCTGGCCAACCCGCGCGTCCAACCGGTCATCCGCCTGGATTGACCCGCCGTCTCACTGCCGCATGAGCAGGTACCACATCGTCTCGTACTTCGGGGACAGCTCGACCCAGGACTCAGGGGGCCGCTCGTCGCGTTCCTGCTGCACCTGGATCGGCACCTGGGACCCGGCCCGACCGTCCGGACCAAGCGCATCGCACCGCCACTTGTCGGGGCGCAGCGAGATCCTGGCCGTAACCGCCTCAATGCGGACCGGCGGGCCGCCCCAGTCCCGCCCCACGGTTCGCCGATCGGCCGAGAACTCCATGTCGGTGTTCTCACAACGCCCGCACGCCGTGATGAGTATTCTCCTGCTCTCATCCAGCGGCCGTTTGTCCAGCGACGCCATGACGAAGACCTGGGGATGGACCCGCCCGTCCGGGCGGGGAAGCCGCCCCAGTTCCACTTGGGCCAGCGCGCCCTTGGCCTCGAACCTCCCGAGCTTGCCGCCGAAGCCAGACCACTTCAGCGGCCGCCCGGCCTCGGCCGCACCGCCGGTCGCTGGGCGACCGGCCCGGCCGAGCGTCACCGCCAGCGGCCGATTCAGCCAGTCCATGCGGCTGGAGGACCCGGCGCAGTCGGCCGCCGCCGCGGTCAGGTCCCGGCCGTGTCGCAGGTGAAGCCGCGTCAGATCCGACAGCCCGTCCCGGCCTCCAGCCAGGCCCACGACCCACCTGGGGTGTCCCTGCGGCACGCCCCCCTCGCGGAAGATGATCGTGCCGGCGGGGACGAAGCCCCACTTGGCGGGGTTGGCCTGGATGTCGAAGAAGCTGCTGAAGTGCTCGCGATCCCAGTCATCGGTGCGGTGGCTGTAGGCGAACAGCCACACCCCGTCCCAGTCCTGGGCGGCCGCGAAAGAGGCGACCATGGGCACGCATTCGGCCTGGTAGTCGTTGGGGGCGGGGTGGTTGTATTCGCTGACGGTATAGGGCTTCCCCGCCAGGCGCTGGGCGGCCAGGCGAAACAGCGGCGACTCATCCGGGTGGTCCACCATCGCCTTCTGCTCGACGGTCCAGTTGCCCGGGTCCCACGGCCGGCCGGGAAAACGCGGGTGCTGCCAATAGGCGTGGCCGTCGATGTAGTCCATGCCGCTTTGGCCGTACAACCCCAGCGGGCCGAACACGATGGTCCCCGTCACCAGCGCCTTGCAGCCCAGCTCGGCCTTGATGAAGCCGTACATGCCATCGAAATAGGCCTTTTCCGTCTCAGCCAGGAAGCGCCAGCGGTCCAGCGTTCGGGCCTCGGTTTCAGTCTCTGCAAACACGGCCACCTTGCCGGCCTCGAGCGATTCCCCCTGCCGCAGCCCTTCCCGCCCGCCCGGGCGGAGTTCCACGTCGGCCAACTCCGCGGCAACCTCCGAGCCGCCCAGTTGGAGGTTGAGCCGGGCGTTGTCGTCATCGGCCGAGGCCCCAAAGCCGGCCCGGAACGTCTGCCACTGGGGCGTGAGGTCGGCCGTGCGCGACAGGCCCAGCAACCCCCACGGCGCGTGGGCCTGGCCGACGTTGTAGCCGATCCGCCGCGGCTGGTCGGCGCGGGCGCGGAAGACGACCGTGTAGTACCGGCCGGCCTTCACCGCCAGGCCGCTCTGGTTGAGCTGGATGTGCCATGAGGCCGCATCGGCCTTGGCAATCTCGATCCGCACGCCCGTTTCGGTCTTGACCGCCTTGGCCACGCAGTCGCCGTGCCGCTCCAGCCTCCACGCCCCTTTGCCTTCCGCCAGTTGCCGCAACCGCTCGTCGGTGAGGAGGTTTTCCCCCAGCGGCTCGGTGCCTTCATTCCAGGCGGCCCGCAGCCTCGCGGTGCCGCCGTAGCGGCCCTTGAGCCACGCGATGTGCGCCGCCTGGAGGGCCTCGGCGTAGTACGGCGGCAGCGCCGGCAGGGCCCGGTCGGCGCCCCACATGAACAGGCTGTCCTCGTTATTGATCTCCACAAACGCCACCGCCGGGTCGTCGGCGTAGCGGACCTTGCGGTACTTGCTCACGTGCGTGAGCAGGTCGCGGGCGTACGACCTCTGGGCCTCGACGAGGGCCGGTGTGAAGATGTCCACCATCTTGTCATAGTTGCTGAGCCTGTCGGTATCGGGCAGCTTCAGCACCCGGCTGTGGGTCCGGGAGACGTGCAGGTTGACGTTGGCGTAGATGCCGCGGCGGGCCAGCCGGTCAATAAAGTAATCCAGCCGGTCCAGCGCCTCGGCGGAGAGCCTCTTCGGATCGCCACGGTCCCAGATGCCACGCGGAAACGCCGCGCTGTCCATGTGGTGAAAGCGGACGCTGTTGATGCCCGCCGCGGCCAGCCGCTCCGCCACCCGCTCGGCGTCGGCCTGGGCGGGAAAGCACGCCCCGAAGCAGAGGTTGACGCCCCAGATTCGCACCCGGCGCTGGCCCACGAAAAAGTGCCCGCCGCGGGCGACCAGCCGCGGCCCGTCGGTGGATATCGGCGGCCCGCTCCGCAGGGCGATCAGTGACTTGGGATTCGGCTCGGCGGGAATAACGAAGGGAACGAACGTCTGGCCGACGGCCGGCGAGCATACCGCCAAGGCAATTTCCGCAACCAGGGCTTGCGCTCTCATGATCACCGCCTGCCGGCTGCCCTGGCCACGCGGATCTCCGTGTCCCTGCCGGCGCCGAGGTCGTCGCAGGCCCGGCCGCCGTTCACGGCCACCTCCAGCAGCGACATGGAGTTGATCAGGGCGAGCGGCTGGTGCGGCTCGACCTCGGCGTAGGCCGTCCGGATCGGGCCGACCGGCCGGCCGCCGCAGCCGACCTCCAGCCCGCTCAGCCCGCCCAGGCTGTCCCGGATCAGGTCCACGGAAACGTTGCTGATGAGGTTGCCGAACCGGTCCGTGTACACGACCTGCCCGACGACCGACCCGTCCTCGGCCTGGCTGGGCTCGGGCAGCTCCAGCACCTGGAACCTCTCCGGACGCGGCCCCAGCCTGCTGATGGCCAGCCCGTTGGCCAGGTGAGCCGCCACCGGCGCCATGATGTCCCGCCCGTGGAAGGTCCCCGAGAAGCCCGGCTGCAGGAAATACCTCTCGTCCCGCACCACGGCAAGCGCCTCCAGAGGCTGGTCCCTTTCCACAAGCGTAATGACGCCGTTGTCCGGAAACACAATCGTCTGGTCGGCGTACCGGGCCGCCAGGATCCGCCGCTCCGTCCCCACCCCCGGGTCCACCACCACGCAGTGCACCGTCTCCGGCGGAAAGTACGGCAGCGCCTGCCGCAGCACGAAGGCACCCGCCACCACGTCGCCGGCCCCGATCTCGTGGCTGATGTCCACCAGCGCCGCGTCCGAGCAGATGCTGAGGATTACCCCCTTCATCTCCGCCACGTAGGGATCGCACCGGCCGAAGTCCGTCAGCAGCGTCACCACCCTTTGCCTTGCCATAAACCCACTCTCCCTGTTGCCCGCCGGGCTCGTATAATACGCCAAGCGTGAAGTCCGGCGAAGTGAAATTCGCCCGCGAGCGGCTGGCTATGGTCACCAGCCAACTCGTCAGCCGCGGCATCCGCGATCAACGCGTCCTGGACGTCATGGCCGACGTGCCGCGGGAGCTGTTCGTCAGCCCCGGCCAGCAGCACGAGGCCTACGCCGACCGCCCCGTCCCCATCGCCGCAGGCCAGACCATCTCCCAGCCCTACGTCGTCGCCCTCATGACCCAGGAGTTGGACGTCCAGCCCCACCACCGCGTCCTGGACGTCGGCGCCGGCAGCGGCTACCAGACCGCCATCCTCGCCCGCCTGGCCAGGCAAGTCTTTGCCGTCGATCGCATCCCCGAGCTGACCCAGGGCGCCTCGGCCGTGCTGCAAAAGCTCGGCCTGGACAACGTCACCTTGACCACGGGCGACGGAACGCTCGGCTGGCCCGAACACGCCCCCTACGACCGCATCATCTGCGGGGCCGCCGGACCCGACGTCCCGCCTTCCTGGATCGACCAGCTCGTCGAGGGCGGACGCATCGTCACCCCCGTCGGCGGGGAGGATTGGCAGGTGCTCATCGCCGTCGAAAAACGCGGCGGCCAGACGCACCGCCGGGAGATCTGTGGCGTCCGGTTCGTCCACCTCATCGGCCGCGAGGGCTGGCCCGAATAGCCCTCACCCAACCCGCAGCGCCCGCCCGCCGACCCCCCCATCAGGGGGGTATCCGCTGAACCCCTTTTGAAGGGATTTGAACGACTCCTGGGCGCAGGGCTCCGGCCGAGGGCATCTTCCGCAACCTTCTGTCAATAAAAGGCTTGGCGCCCGCGACCGCGGCACCGCGCCTGACGCCAACCCCCTCCCGCCGGGCCAAAAAGTCGTTCACTGGCCTCTTTTTGGGGCCTATTTTGCCCTCCAGCCCAGGGCCCCAAGGACTTGCGTCGCCTCACCCTCCTCAAAACCGCTCTCCAAAGTGTTTATCCTAGACCCTTGGGCCGAATCCGCCAGTCACAGTCGGCCTCGGGGCCGCCCACGCAGTGGGCAGTCCAATAGGTGTAATCCGTGCAATCGGTGTAATCTGTGGACTCGGGAACCGGGAACGGGGAACCGGGAGGCGGACCCACTCGGAGATTCTTGGTGTAACCGGTGTAATCCGTCCCGTAGGGGCGGCCCTGCGGCCGTGTAATTCGTGGACTCGGGAGCCAGTTGTTCAATCGGCAATCGCAAATCGGCAATCCCCTGGCCCCCGCTCCCGCGTCCCTGGCCCCTGCTCCTCGGCCTCACGGTCTCACCGTCCCACGGTCCCTGGTCCGAGGCCCCTTGTGCCTTCTATGAGTAAAGGCGGTGCGTCAAGGCAATAATCTTCCGGTCCAGGGTTCCAACGCCGAAGCGGTTCATCCTTCTATCAGCGGCTCCTACGGGCCCGAACTCTGATGCCTGATTTCCAATGTCCTGGTTCTGATGGCTGCCGTTGTGGCCCTTACCTTGAACAACCTGCTGTTGCCGTTTGCCCGGCTGGCGTGGCCATGGCCCTGCCTGCTCGCCTGGCCATCGGATTGAATCGGACGCGATCCCGAAGCATCTTGTGAATGCTGCGAAGCAGCATCCTGGCCAGCACGATCCGGGCGATCTTCTTGCCGCGCTTCTGGCGCATCCGCTCGTACGCTGGCCGATACCGCGGAATCTGGCACAACCACCGCGTCGCCTCAATCAGCAGGTAGCGCAGGTGCCCGTCCGTCCCGCCCCCGCCAATCCGACCATGATGGCAGGTGTCGTCGGACTGCCACATCCCGGGAGCCAGGCCGGCGTACGAGATCAGGTCCTCGGCCCTCGCAAACCGCTCTATCGGCCCGATGTGCGACAGCAAAGATACCGCCGTCACCATCCCGATGCCCCGCACCTCATCCACCCACTGGGCCTCCGGCCAGCCGTCGTAGATCTGCTGCATCCGGTCTTCCACCTGCCGCTGCTGTCGCACCAGTTCGTCCAGTTGGCGCAGCTTCAGCTCCACCAGCATCCCATCCCCCGCAGGAAGCTTCATCCCCGCCAGCCGTCGCCGGCCTTTGCCCGACCACAGGTGGGCTCGGTCCTCCCAGGTCTCGTGATGCAGCAGGCTGCCGATCCAGTTCTTGATCGCCGTCTGCCGCTCCACCAGGTCCTGCCGACAATCCACCACCCGTCGTACTTGACGCCACCAGGCCGACGGCTGGAACGAGGTGGGAAGGCTCCCCTGCAGGTACTCCCGCAGCAGCCTGCCGGTGTCGATTCGGTCCGTCTTGCGGCGCCGCGCCTTGGGCGGCAGCGGCATCTGGAGCACGTTGGCAAGCACAAATCGCGCCCGCGCCCCCAGCAGGTCCTTGACCCGCGCCCAACCGGTGGTGCTCTCCATGATCCACACCACCCGCCCCCCAGGCCCCAGCTCCCTGGCCGCCTGCCCCACGTGCCGCAGAATCCCAGCTCGGCCGGTGGCGTACTTGCCGCTACGCTCCTCCCCGGTGGCCTCATTGAACCAGCGGAACTCGATGTTTTTGGAGTGGTAATCCACAACCAAGACGATATCCTTAGCTTCGTGCATGGCGGTCTCCTTCCGGCCCCATGGGCCACTCTTGAAAGCCACCCATTGGCTCTCATTCGGGCGAGTCTACTCGACCCGACGGGAGACCGCCTTTACTCATGCCATCTCGTGCC
>LJUF01000106.1:0-2523 GCA_001303665.1 Phycisphaerae bacterium SM23_33
GCCAGGGCCGTGGCCGGCGCGGTCGTCTCGAAGCCGATGCCCAGGAAGACGACCTGGCGGTCGCCCCGCCGCCCGGCCAGCTTTACCGCCTCGTGCGCGGCGTAGACGACCTTCACCTTGGCCCCGGCCGAGCGCGCCTGCTCCAGCGAGCCGCTCCGGCCGGGAACGCGGACCATGTCGCCGTAGGTGGCGATGACGACCTGGGGGTTCTCGCGGGCCAGTTGCACCGCCTGGTCGATGTAGGCCTGGTCGGTGACGCACACGGGGCAGCCCGGGCCGCTGACCAGCCGCAGGCCTTGGGGCAGCAGCGAGCGCAGCCCGCCGCGGCTGATGGCGACGGTGTGGGTGCCGCAGATTTCCATGAGCTGGATGCCGCGGCCGGCGGCGGCGATCCGCCCCCAGTGCCGGTGGATGCTTTCGCGGAGGGGCTGCAGGTTCGTCATGGGCCCCCCTGTAGGCCCATCTCGCGGAGGATGGCGAAGGTCTCGAGGGCGTCGGCCTCGTCCACCACGGTGATGGCGTAGCCGGCGTGGACCAGCACGTACTCGCCCACCTTCGCCTCGGGCGTGAGCGAGAGGACCACGTCGCTGCGCGTCCCGGCCAGGGACACGACGGCCCTTTCGCCGTCGATGGACTCAATCCTTGCCGGCACCGCCAGGCACATTCTGCCGGCTCCTTTTTCGCGGCGCATGCCGGGTGAGTCGGTGAGCGGCCACGACGGCCTGACCCAGGGCCACGCCGCCGTCGTTGCACGGGATGAGCCGGTGGGTCAGCACCTCAAAGCCGGCCCGCCGCAGCAGCTCGCCCAGCCGGGCGCTCAGGTAGCGATTGGCGAAGCACCCGCCCGACAGGGCCACGACCTTCAGGCCGCTGAGCTGGCGGGCCCGGTCGGCGGCGGCCGCCAGAAAGGCCGCCACCGTGTTGTGAAACTTGGCCGAGACGATCCCGATCCGCCGGCCCGCCTTCAGCTCGGCGACCATGGCCTTGATCATCGGGCGGTGATCTATGGTGAACGGTTCGCCCTCGCTGAGGGCGAACGGATATGCCAGCTCGACGCCCTTGGCGGCGGCCGCCTCCAGCAGCATGGGGGCCTGGCCTTCATAGCGGTTGGCGCTGGCCAGGCCGCACAGCGCGGCGGCGGCGTCGAACAACCTGCCCAGCGAGCTGGTGGAGGGGCAGTTCACGTCGGCGGTGACCTGCTCGATGAGGCCGGCCAACTGCCGGCGGTCCTCGTACAGCCTGCCCGCCAGTTGGGGGCCGCCCCGGCTGGAGCCGAACGCCTCCAGCAGCAGCGACACCGCCGGGCGGGCGGTCTCCAGGGCGGCGGCGTCCCCGCCGGGGCAGGGGAAGTACCGCAGGTGCCCGAGGCGCTGGAAGTCGCTGGGCCAGCAGCGCAGCACCTCGCAGCCCCAGATGGCCCCGTCCAGCCCGTAGCCGGTGCCGTCGCAGGCCAGCCCGATCACCTCCTCGCGGCAGCCGTGCTCGGCCATGCAGGAGACCACGTGGGCGTGGTGGTGCTGAACCCGGACCAGCGGCAGGGCGGGCCGGCCGGCAAGCTGTCCGGCGCTGCGGCGCATGGCGTATTCGGTGGACAGATACTGCGGGTGGAGGTCGGCGACGATGGCTTCCGGCTGCACGTCGAAGAGCGCCTCCAGGTCGTTGATGACCTGCATGAAGCGGCGGTAGGTCCGCCCGTCCTTGAGGTCGCCGACGTGCTCGCTGAGGACCGCCCGGCCGGCCGTGCAGAGGCAGACGGTGTTCTTCAGTTCGGCCCCGACGGCCAGGATGGGAGGTGTCCAGTCGCGGTGTGTTGAGATTGAGGCCTCCGCCTGCGCCACCCCGGGCCGGCGGCGCGGGCTGGCGAGCACGACCGGCTGCGGGGCGTAGCCGCGGGAGCGGCGAAAGACCACCGCTCCGCCCGGTCGGGACTGCACCACGCTGTCGTCGAGGCTGCGCTGGATCGTTCGGTTGTGCAGCAGCACGGCGTCGGCGATCCGCCCCAGGTGGGCGATGGCGTCGTCGTTGTCCTTGACCAGCGGCTCGTCGGAGACGTTGCCGGAGGTCATCACCAGGGGCGGCAGCTCGGCTTCGAACAGCAGATGGTGCAGCGGCGTGTAGGGCAGCATGATGCCCAGCATGTCCAGCCCGGGCGCCACGGCCTGGGCCATCGGGGCTTTGGGCAAGCGCGGCAGCAGGACGATCGGCCGCAGGGGGCCGGTCAGGAGCCGCTCGGCGGGCTCGTCTATCCGGCACAGCCGCCGGCCCTGGTGCAGGTCGCGGACCATCAGGGCGAGGGGCTTTGCGTCGCGGTTCTTTCGCAGCCGCAGCCGGCGGACGGTGTGCTCGTCGTCGGCCCGGCAGGCGAGCTGGAAGCCGCCCAGCCCCTTGATGGCGACGATCTTGCCGGCGGCGATGAGCCCGGCGGCCGCGGCGATGGGGTCCTCGCAGATGATCTGCTTGCCGCGGGCGTCCACCAGCCAGCAGCTGGGGCCGCACTTGGGGCAGGCGATCGGCTGGGCGTGA
>LJUF01000106.1:2596-17923 GCA_001303665.1 Phycisphaerae bacterium SM23_33
TGCGGCGTACTGCGACCCGCAGAAGCCGCACATGGCGAAGTCCGCCATGGTGGTGTTGGGGCGGTCGTAGGGGATCCGCTTGATGATGCTGTAGCGCGGCCCGCAGTTGGTGCAGTTGATGAACGGATAGTGGTATCGCGGGTCGGCCGGGTCGGCAAGCTCGCGCAGGCAGTCGCCGCAGGTGGCGGTGTCGACGGTGACCTGGGCGTCGGTGAGCTCTCCGCCGGCGCTGGGGCGGATTTCGAAGGCGTCTTCGCCGCTGACGGGGGCCAGCCGGCGGCGGCGGCATCGCCGGAGGTGGGCCAGCGGAGGCAGCTCCGCCGGCAGCCGCCGGCAGAAGCTCTCCAGCTCGCCCGCCTTGCCCTGCACCTCGATCGTCGCCCCGGAGGCGTCGTTGATGACGAAGCCCGTCAGCCCCAGCGAGCGGGCCAGGCGATACACGTACGGGCGGAAGCCCACCCCCTGGACCTGCCCGGCCAGGTGCAGGCGAACGCGTTTCAGTTCCTGTGCGGACATGTTGACACTGCCATCAAAGAACATTCTAGGCCTGCGGCACGGTGCATGGCATCGGCCCCGGCCGGCCATAGAAAGACCAGTCTATCACCGCGGGGCCGGCCACGCGAAACGGTTTTCATGTTCCCGCCGGGCCTGCCTGCGCGGCCGCCCCGCAAGCGCCGGAAGGTTTGACATCTCCGCCGCGCCTCGGTACCACCTTGGCATGCGAGCAGGCCGCGTCATTCGCCGGGCCCTGGGCGTCACCCTTGTGCTCCTGCTGCTGGCGGCGCTGGTCATCTACGGCATGATCTGCAGGATCCCCTCCCAGTACCGCCCGAGGCATCAGACCGTGGAGCAGCAGAAGGACGGCCGGGCCATGTTCGTCTCGCAAATCTTTGACTTCGGCGAGAAGGCCGGCAAGGGCCAGCCGTTCACCTGGACCATCACCGCCGAGCATGCCAACATCTACCTGGGCTGCCTGGACGCCATCGCCTCGGTCTCCCAGGTCGAGCCGGTCCACCCCACCGCCAAGCTGGAACGGGCGGGGTTTCAAGGCCCGGCCGTGGCCATGGGCGACGGCGTCCTGACGCTGATGGTCAACGTCAGCCGATACAACAAGATCTTCAGCCTGGACGTGGCCTTCGATTTCGATGAGCAGGGCGACCTGACGGCCCGGCTGGCGGGCGTCCGCGTGGGGGTGATGCCGGTGCCGCAGAAGCTGGTGGACGAGAAGGTCGCCGAGGCCCGGGCGGCACTGGCCGGGCAGCTGGCCGAGGTCGAGAAGATGGGCGACGGCCGGATCGGGCCGCTGAAGGTCCGCCACGTGGCCGGGCTGCTCCGGGGCGTGCTGGGGATGATGAGCGGGCGGCACGTCCGCCCCGAGGTCGTCTGGCCGCAGGGCAATCACCGCGTGCTCATCCGGCGGGTGGAGATCACCCGGGGCAGGCTGACCCTTCACGCCGTTCCGGCGGATCGCTTCCCCCGGTCAGCTCCCAGCACTCGCCAGCCAGCCGGCGGAGGGTGAACCGCCCCCTGACCTTTTCTCCGGCCAGCTCGAAGCTCCATTCGTCCTGGCCCCGGATCAGGATGCGGCACTGGCCGCGGTCGGCGATGCGGACGCTGCCGCGGCCGCCGCTGACCGGGCCCTCGTAGCTCAGATACGCCCGGCGGTGGTCGGGCAGGGCCCGGGCCGGCAGGACCTGGCCGGCGGCCAGACCCGACGGCAGCCGCTCCAGATGCCAGGTGGCCAGGGCCTCGCCCGCCTCCAGCATCAGGTCGTAGTGCGAGCCTTCGCCGGTGTTGTGGAATTGGATGACAAAGCGCCGCCGCATCCCGTATCATGATAGCGGCCTGGCGGGCGTTGGACAGGGCCGGGCCATTGGGAGAAAGCTGCGGGAGCGGGACCATGAAACGCACGGCCGTAGCGGGTTTGGGGATCTGGGTGGCGGTGACGGCGCTGGCGGGCTGCGGCACGCCCAGCACCGAGGCGCTGGTCGAGCAGGGGATCACCTACTTCCAGGTCGGCCGGTTGGACCAGGCCGAGACCACCCTCAAGCGGGCGCTGGACCAGAACCCCTCCGACCCCGACGCCCTCTTCTACATGGGCCGCATCTGCGACCTCAAGGGGCTCCAAGAGCGGGCCATGTACTATTACCAGTGCTGCATGGACGCCGACCCCAGCTACGTCGCCGCCCAGAAGCACCTGCTCGAGGCCCAGCGCCAACTCGGCCCGGCCGGCCAGGCCCTTCGCTTCATCCCCGACCTGCCACAGCAGGACTGAGCGCGGATCCGAAAGTGCCGGGTGGTGCCGGGGCCGGCCGTCGCGACAAGGCGTTGGCACAGGCAGGAGCTGTCGGACATGCCGCTGTACATCCTTGCCGGCGCCCTGATCGTCGTCGGGGCGATCTTGTTCGTGGAAGGACTCCGCCGGGCCCGGCTGCGGCGGCGGATCGCACAGACGCCGACGACGCCGATCCGGCACTTGGTGCAGAACCAGTTCGCCGAGATCGTCGGGCGGATCTCCTGCGCCGGGTCGCTGAAGACCCCCGACGGCGACGTGCCCTGCGTGTACTACCACTACGAGCTGGAGCGCGCCTCACGCGGCAGCGACACCGGACCCAGTTGGGAGACGATGGACCGTCGCGAGCAGCGGACGGCGTTCAGGCTGACCGACGCCTCCGGGAGCATCGAGGTGGACCCGGCCGGGGCGCGGATCGACGCTCCGGCGGTCGTCGATCGGGCCGTCGAGGCCGGGGAGCAGCTTCCCTTCGGGGCGGAGAACGTGGTGCAGACCCCGGTGGGCCCCGCCGAGGAACTGCTCCACAAGGGGCTCACCAAGCTGGCTGAGAAACTGGCCGCGGGCGGGGATGCGAAGCTCGGCAACCAGCGGATCCGGGTCACCGCCCTGCCGGTCGACCGCGATGCCTACGTCCTCTGCACCGTCCAGCGGAGGCCGGACGGCTCGCTGCGGGCCGTCAAGGGATCGAACCCGTTCTTCATCTCAACGAAGAGCGAGCGGGAGCTGCTTGGCGGGCTCGGCCGCGGCTCGCGGACCTTGCGCATCCTCGGGCCCGTCCTGGTGGCCCTGGGTATCGGGGTGATCGCGGCCGCGCGAGCGTGGCTGTAGCCGGGCGCCCTGGCCCGAAAACGGCATGAACCGCAGAGCCGAAGGCCCCCGCGCGGGCCCGAAGGGCCCCCCGCCAGGGGCCCCAAGGGCCTGCGGGGCACAAAGAAGCCTGTAGGGCGGGACGCCCCGTGGGGGCAGGCCTCGCAGTCCCGCCTTCCACTCTCCATATTCTTCGGCGGTCGTCTTCTGGTCAGGCCTGGACTGGCATAGGGCTAACTTGGGGAATGGATTAACGGCCCGGGTGGAATCGTTACGTCAGGAACGGTGGCGCCCGGCTGGGAGAACAGGCCGGCTGTGGGGCTGCAAGCCCCGCAGATCAGGTTCATCGGTGCCGATGGCAAGGAGCGGCCGCTGGGCGTCGCCGCCGACTGGATCAGCGTCATGGGTTTCGTGGAGTCGAAGGGGCAGGAATGCTGCCCGCAAACCGATCCAGGTTGAGTGAGAGTCTCAACCGGCCTCAGGGTCAGGAAGTCCCCCGTGAGGCGCAAAGGAAACGGGTGGGCCTGGAGGCCCGCCCGGATTCGGCCTTCATCGGCTGATGCGCTCACCCGCGCCGGCGGCGAAGGATCAGGGCTATCCCGCCCAGGCCCAACAGGGCTAGCGCGGCGGGCCTGCCCGCCGAAGCCCGCCGCCGACGCCAGTCTACCCGTTGGGCCGGCGCCGCAGTACTGGCCCGAGTCCGGCGATCAGCAACACGGCGAAGGCGGGCTCGGGAATGCGGGTGCCATCGCAGCCGCTCTGGTAATTCAGCGACCAGTTGTTGTAGTCCAAACCGTCCACCATGGTGTCGCCGTTGTAGTCGGCTTCCAGCCAGGTCATGCCTGCCATCCGGCAATGCCCGGACCAGGAGTTGTAGTCCAGGCCGTCCACGCAGCCGTCCAGGTTGGCGTCGCCGAGATAGGCGGCCTGGAGCAGCAGTCGGTCGGGCTGGTAGAGCGGCGCCAGGGCCAGGTGGCCCAAGTCCGGGTCCAGCAGCTTCGCGAACTGGCCGGTGAGTGATGCGCACTCGACGATGGCGAACTGATCCCCCAGGTCGAGCATGAAGCCGTCCACAAGGGTGACTTCCAGTGTCCCGGCCAGCGTGGCGGCCCCAGTTACCTGGAGCCGTCCGAATCCCTCGTCGGGGATGAGCCCGCCCAGCTCCACAGCCAGGTGGGCCTGCGGCCCGAGTTCGATCAGGTCGCCCGCGACCTCGAAGGTGCTGCCTTTCCCGATGGAAAGCAGCCCCTCGTTCTGGAACGGTCCGACGGGCTCGACGAGGATCGCCCCGCCGCGGCCTGGGCGACTGCCGGCGGTGCGGTTGAGGGGCTGACAAGCGCTGACAACGGGCGGCAAAGCTGGTAGACTCTGCGGCGTCATGGGCCGCGAGCATGAGGAATATGAAAGCCCGCTGGCGGAGCGGTACGCCGGGCAGGCGATGCGGCGGCTGTTCGGCCCGCAGCGGAAGTATTCGACGTGGCGGCGGCTGTGGCTGGCGCTGGCGGAGGCCCAGCAGAAGCAGGGGCTGGAGATCACCGACCAGCAGCTCAAGGAGATGGCCGACCACCTGGACGATATCGACTTCGAGGCGGCGGCCAGGTACGAGAAGCAGTTCCGCCACGACGTGGTGGCGCACATTCACGCCTTCGGCGACGCGGCCCCGTCGGCCAGGGGCATCATCCACCTGGGCGCGACCAGCCAGCTCGTCGGCGACAACACCGACCTGATTCTGATGCGGGAGGGGATGGACATCCTGGTCGGGCACCTGGCCAACGTCATTGACAGGCTGGGGGAGTTCGCGGCGAAGTACCGCGACCTGCCGTGCCTGGCCTTCACGCACTTCCAGCCGGCGCAGCTGACCACCGTGGGCAAGCGGGCGACGCTGTGGTGCTACGACTTCATCACCGACCTCCAGGAGTTGGAGCACCGCCTGAGCCGGCTGGCCTTCCGCTCGATCAAGGGCGCCAGCGGCACGCAGGCGAGCTTCCTGGCCCTGTTCGACGGGGACCACGGCAAGGTCCGGGCCCTGGAGCGGATGGTGGCCGAGAAGATGGGCTTCGACCGCATCGTGCCCGTGGCCGGCCAGACCCACTCGCGCAAGGCCGACGCCCAGGTGGCCGCGGCCCTGGCCGGCATCGGCGCCAGCGTGCACAAGTTCTGCAACGACGTCCGGCTGCTGTCCAACCTCAAGGAGATCGAGGAGCCTTTCGAGCAGGCCCAGGTCGGCTCCAGCTCCATGGCGTACAAGCGCAACCCCATGCGCTGCGAGCGGGCCACCGGGCTGGCGCGCTTCCTGATGGACGTGTGCGCCTCTCCGCTGCACACCGCCGCGGAGCAGTGGCTGGAGCGGACGCTGGACGATTCGTCGAACCGCCGGCTGGCGGTTCCGGAGGCCTTCCTGGCCGCCGACGGCGTGCTGCGGATCGTGCTGAACGTCACGGCTGGGCTGGTGGTGCACGAAGGGCCCATCGCCGCGCACGTGGCGGCGGAGCTTCCCTTCATGGCCACCGAGAACATCCTGATGGCGGCGGTCAAGGCCGGCGGCGACCGCCAGGACCTGCACGAGCGGCTGCGCCAGCACTCGCTGGCCGCGGCCGAGCAGGTTAAGGTCCACGGCCGGCCGAACGACCTCATCGCCCGCCTGAAGGCCGACGAGGCCCTCGCCGCCGTGGACATCGATGCGGTGCTCGAGCCGGCCGCGTTCATCGGCCGGGCGCCCCAGCAGGTGGACGATTTCCTCAGCGCGTGGGTCGAGCCCGTGCGCCGGCGGTACAAGCACAAGCTGGGTGAGACTGCGGAGTTGGATGTGTGATGAGCCAGGCGTCCAGACGTTCGATGTACTCCCTCCTTTCCAATGAAGAGGTTCGGGCGGCCTTGCAGGCGGTGCGGATGCTGGCCGGGCTTGTTCTGGGGGGGTTGGTGCTGGTGGTGGTGCTGGGGGCGGCGGGCGTGGCGGTGCGGCTTCTGCGGCCGGTGGACGGTCACATGGGCCCGATCGTGCTGGCGGGGACCGTCGGTTTCCTTCTGCTGGCCGGGGCGATAGTCGTGCTGGAGGTCTCCGGCCGGCGGGCCGGGAGGGCGCAGACGCTGGAGCGGGCGGTTCTGGCGTACCGGGGGGGCTGCGCGGTCGGCGGGGGGCTGAACTTCCTGGGCGGGGTCGTCACCGTCATCGTGATTTTCGCCAACGGCGTGTCGGGGGGGCTGTGGGTGCCGGCGGTGCTGGTGCTGGCCCTCAACAGCCTGGGCCTGGTGCTGGCGGTGCCGCGGCTGAAGCACATTCGCAGGCTGCACTACAGCCCCACGCTGCCGGTCACGCGGGTGTAAGACAATTCACCGCGGAGACCGCGGGGGGCGCAGAGGATTCATTTCATCCAAGAAGCTCCACCGGACTCCTGAGCAAGAAAAGTCCCTGCGCTCTCCGCGTCCTCTGCGGTGACAACACCCCTTATGGCTGGCGGACGAGGCGGATGAAGGCCTCGCCGCGCTGCTGGAAGTTCTGGAACTCATCGAAGCTGGCGCAGCCGGGGGCCAGCAGCACGACGTCGCCGGCCCGGGCCAGCCCGCAGGCGGCGCGGACGGCGGCTTCGAATCTCGCCGCGCGGACGACCTGAGGCCGGTCCGCGCCGCCGGCGGCCGCTTCCACGCCGCGGGCGATCCGCTCGCCCGTCTGCCCGGTGGTCACCACCACCTTGGCGCCGGCGGCCAGGGCCGCGCACAGCCCCTCCAGCGGCACCTGCTTGTCGTACCCGCCCACGATCACGACCATGTTCTCGGAAGGGAAGCTTTCCAGGGCGACCAGGGCCTCCGCCGGGGTGGTGCACTTGGAGTCGTTGTAGTATCGCACGCCGCCGCGCTCGGCCACGAGCTGCATGCGGTGAGGCAGCGGCTGGAACTCGCGCAGGGCCGCGGCGGCCAGCGCCCGGGGGGCGCCGAACTGCCGGGCGGCGGCCCAGGCGGCCTGGGCGTTGGCCTGGTTGTGCCGGCCGGGGATCGGCAGCTCGAAGGCCTCGTCGTCGGCGCCAAAGAACTCGACCTTTCCGGGGGCCTGGCCGGCCCAGTCCGCCACGGGATCGTCGCGGTTGAGGATCAGCACGTCGCCGCCCCGCTGGAAGCGGAAGATGTTCTTCTTGGCGTCGGCGTACTCGCGCATGCTGGCGTGGCGGTCGAGGTGGTTGGGGTGGAGGTTGGTGACGACGGCGACGCGGGGGCTGCGGGCCAGCAGCGGCAGCCAGGCGAGCTGAAAACTGGACAGCTCCAGGACCACGACGTGCCGGGGGCGGATCTCATCCAGCCTTTCCAGCAGGCTGACGCCGATGTTGCCGCCCACGTGGCAGGCGCCGTGGCGGGCGAGGATGGCCCCGGCCATGGCCGTGACGGTGGACTTGCCGGCGCTGCCGGTAACGCCGACCACCGGGGCGCGGCAGCGGGCCAGGAACAGGTTGATCTCGGTGGTCAGCTCGGCGCCGGCCTGTCGGGCGGCGGCGATGTGCGGGGAGTCGAAGGGCACGGCCGGGTTGATGACCAGCAGTTCGCAGCCGGTGAAGTCCTGTTCCCGGTGGCCGCCGAGGTGCAGGGCCACGTCCAGCCCGTTCAGGGCGGCGACGGACTCGGCGAGCTGCTCGGCGGGGGCCAGGTCGGAGACGGTCACCCGCGCCCCCTGCCGGGCCAGCCAGCGGGTGACGCCGACCCCGCCGCCGAAGCGGCCCAGGCCCATGACGGTGGCGCGCTTGTCGAGCAGGGGGTTGGGTGGGCTTGGGGGTCGTGATGTCCGCGTGCGTCGTGCCACGAGGTCACTTCCGTTGATCGCGGCGGGCCGTCGGCGGTGCGGGCTCCGCCGTCAGAGCGATTCGTTCGGGCCCAGCCCCAGGACGGTGGCGGCCGTCAGGTCGTAGTTTTGGGCCAGCCGGTGCACCTGCTCGGCGGTGACGGCCATGATCCGCTGGAGCTGCTCGGCCAGCGGGCGGTAGCTGCGGCGGTACACCCAGTCGAACCCCACGGCCAGGAGCCTTCCCATGGGCAGCTCGCTGCGGAGGGTGGCGGCGGCGGCGGTCTTGTTCTTGGCGGCGGCCAGCTCGTCTTCGGTGGGGCCTTCGGCCTGGAACCTGGCATATTCCCGGCGGGCGATCCGCAGGGCCTCGGCCGCCCGCGAGGGGTCGGCGCAGATGAAGGTGCAGAAGGCCCCGCTGCCGTCGAAGGGCTCGAAGTGGCAGGCGGCCTCGTCGGCGATGGCCGGCTCGACGAGGGCGTAAAACAGCCGGCTGCCGGTGGCGTCGCCCAGGATGGCCGCCAGCAGATGGCCGGCGTAGCGCTGCTCGTCGCATGCGCTGGGGGCGCGGGACATCATGCCCAGGTGCTGGCGGGTCAGCTTGGCGTCGGCCACGCTGGCGGTGGTGGCGGCGGGCCGGGCCTCGGCGGTGTCGCGCGCGGCCTGGAAGTCCTGCCAGTGCGAGCAGCTCTGGCGGGCCGTTTCGGCGAAGGCGTCCCAGTTCAGGTTGCCCACGCCGGTCAGGGTGACGTTGCTGGGGCTGTAGCGGTGCTGGAAGTAGGCCAGCATGTCGTCGCGGGTCAGGGCCGAGATGGACTCGGTCGTGCCCAGCACGTTCCTGCCCAGCGGGTGCTCGCCGAAGTGCTGGGCCATCAGCTTCTCCTGCAGCCGGTGCTGCGGAACGTCCTCTTTCAGGGCAATCTCCTCGAGGATCACCTGCTTTTCGGTGTGGAAGTCGTCGGCCCGCAGGGCGGGGCGCATCATGTCGGCCAGCAGGTCCAGGGCGCGGCCCTGGAACTCCGGCAGCACGGCGGCGTAGTAGACGGTGTTCTCCTCGGAGGTGAAGGCGTTGTACATGGCGCCCATGTCGTCGAAGTCGCGGCTGATGTCGAAGGGGCTGCGGCGGTCGGTCCCCTTGAACATCATGTGCTCGAGGAAGTGGCTGACGCCGGCCAGCGCAGCGGTTTCGTCCCGGCTGCCGGTGCGGACGAAGAACCCCAGGGCCATGGAGGCGGCCGCCGGGTTGACCTCGGCGAGGATCTTCAGGCCGTTGGAAAGTCGGGCTTCCTTGAACTCCATGTGCGCCTCCGCAAGGGGCGTTCTAGTTCAGGCTTGAGCTGTCCAGCTCCTCCGGGCCGATGGTCAGCAGGGTGAACCCCTCGGGCGGGAAGCCCCGGACGTAGTCCATGACGTCGCCGGCTGAGACGGCGTCCACGGCGGTGGAGATTTCGGCCAGGCTCCGCAGCCGCCGGAGGTGGTGCCAGTCGCTGGCTAGGGCCTCGGCCCGGGCCGAGGTGGATTCGCCCTGCATCACCAGGGCGCTCTTGAGCTGGGTCTTGGCCCGGTCCAGCTCCTGCTGGCTGACGCCCTCGCCCAGGCGGCGGAGCTCGGCGAGGGTGACCTCCAGGGTCTGCTGGGCCCGCTGGGGGGTGGTACCGGCGTAGACGAACATGCCGGCGTGGTCCTTGAGGCTGTGGTACATGGCGGCCACCGCGTACGCCAGCCCGTGCTTCTCGCGGACCTCCGTGAACAGCCGCGAGCTCATGCCGCCGCTGAGCACCATCTGGGCGGCCCGGCAGGGGTAGTATTGCCGGTGGCTGATGGTGGCGGCCGGGTAGGCCAGCGTGATCTGCACCTGGGCGGTCGGCTTGGTGAGGTGGGTGATGCCGCGGGCCGGCGGGGCGGTGGCCACCGGCGACGCCTCCGGGCCCCGAGGGCCTGGGCGGTCATGGCGGCGAGGCTTTCTTTCGTGCCCAGCGGGTTCCGGCCGAGCGGCGCCGGGTAGAACTTTTCCTGGATCATCAGGTGGCACTTATGCATGGGTTCGTCCTCCAGCCCGTCCAGGGCCTGGCAGATGAGGTCCCGGCAGGGGGGGAAGGTCTCGTCGGTGAGGTGGGGGCGGCGGAGGATGTCGCTGTAGATGGTCAGGGCCTCGCCCAGCCTCAGGCCCAGTTGGGCGGCCGACAGTATCAGGTGCTCGCTGCGGGCCTCCTCCTGGTGGTGGCAGCCCAGGCCGTCCAGGGCCTCGTGGAGCTGGCGGGTGTCGCGCCGGCCGGCCCCCCGGAGCAGCCAGTCGGCGGCGACGCTGCCGGCCCCGGCCAGCTCGTCCGGGTCGCGGCAGGCCCCTGCCGGCAGGGCCAGGGTCATGGCCGCCGAGGCGACCTGCGGCATGCGCTGGGCCAGCAGCGTCAGGCCGTTGTCGAACTCCTGAACGAAGAGCTCCTCTGTCACGGCAAAAAACCTTTCCCAGGAGGTCCGAATGGGCACAAAATCGACAGGACATTCTAGTAAGATCGTCTGGCCGGACAAAGACAAAGCCTTGGCCGGCGGGCGGAGCACCGGGTGGGCCTTGTCCGGCCTTCGGGGAGTTTGGGATGAACAGCAAGGAGCGAGTCAGGGCGGCCATCGCCCGCCAGCCGGTGGATCAGGTCCCCCTGGGATTCTACGCCGTCGATTATGACACCATCGAGGCCGTCCTGGGCCGCAAGACGTACGTGCGAAATAAGATCGACACCCAGATCGCCCTCTGGCAGGGTCGCCGCAGCGAGGTCGCCGAGAGCCTCAAGAACGACACGGTCGGGTTCTACCGCAAGATTGACTGCGCCGACGTCATCCTGCCCAAGGAGGCCCACGTCCTGCCGCCGGCCGACTACGAGCCCATCGGGGCAAGGCAGATCGACGGCGACAAGTGGCAGACCGGCGACGGGGCCGTGTATCAGGCCGTCCGCGAGGTCAACGAGATCCGCTGCATCCACGACCCCAACGCCGGCCGAACCGAGTTCACCGTGGAAGAATTCGCCGACCCGCTGCCGGCCACGCCGCCGGATGCGTCCTGCTTCGAGGCGGTGGACTACCTGCTGGCCCGTCTGGGCGGGGAGCGGTACGTACCCAGCATCGTCCCCACGACCGGCCTGGTGCTGCTGGGCGGCATGCAGAACGGGCTGATGCTGTACGCCCTCCAGCCGGAGGTCGTCCACGCCGCCGCCCGCCAGCAGATGGACCACCAGGACAAGCTCGACGAATGGTACGTCCGGCCGGGCTCGGCGGGGGTGATGTTCGACCACGACATGGGCGGGACCAACGGGCCGCTCATCTCGCCGGAGATGTTCCGCGAGATGGTGCTGCCGTACTTCCGCCGGCGGGCCCGCCGCGTCAAGGGTTTCCGCGACCAGCTCATCCTGCACAACTGCGGCAACAACATCCCGCTGATGGAGATGCTGATCGAGGCCGGCGTGGACTGCTACCAGTCGCTGCAGACCAACGCCGGCATGGAGGTGGGCCGGCTGAAGGAGATGTTCGGCGAGCGGCTGTGCGTCTGGGGCGGGGTGGCGGTGGAGGCGCTGCTGGGCGGCACGCCCGACGACGTCCGCCGCCAGGTCCGCACGGCCATGCAGCGCGGCGCCCCCGGCGGGGGATTCATCCTCGGCCCCAGCCACTCCATCGCCATGAACACCCGCTACGAGAACTTCATGGCCATGCTGGACGAGTTCGTGAGACTCCGCGACAAGTTCTGATCCGCCCGGGGCTTCGGGGCTGCGGCGCCGCGGCCCGGTGCCGGGGCCGGCGAAAAAGCTGCCGCGGCCGCAGCGCCGTCCGGTTTACAGAAACGCGGTTTGTGGTAGAATATGCCTGGTGCACCGGACTTGAGGCAGCCGCACAGTCACACGTTGGAGGATCTAGGCGGCGCAGGCCGTTCGCCCGCATCGAGGAGTCCATCATGTCCAGAACGTATCTCTTGAGTGTCGTGACGTTTGCCATCCTCACCTGGCCGGCGGCGGCGCCGGCCACCGTGTATAACCTGACCCCCAGCGACAGTTGGTACAGCATTATCAGCGGCTCGGGGCTGTCCCCCGGCGACGAGGTCATCCTGCACGAGGGCACCTACAGCAGCTCCTCCTGGCTGCCCATGGGCCACCAGGGCACGGCCGAGCTGCCCATCGTCATCCGGGCGGCCGAGGGCGAGCAGGTCGTCATCACCAAGTCGCGGACCACGGTGAATAACATGGACATCCAGGGAGCCCAGTATCTGACTCTCCGCGGGTTGGAGATCACCGGGGGCAGCGCCGGCATTCGGATCATGAAGAACGACGTCGGCGATTATGCCAAGTTCATCACCATCGAGGATTGCCACGTCCATCACACCGACTCGAACGCCATCACCTGCAACCACACCGGCCAGACGTACGAGGGCATGGTTTTCCGGCACAACGAGATCGACCACACCGGCGGCAACGGGGAGGGCTTCTACCTGGGCTCCAACAACAACGGCTCCCAGTTCTTCAATGGCCTGATCGAGGGCAACTACATCCATGACCTGATCTGGAACAATTCGTCCTTCCAGGGCGACGGCATCGAGATCAAGGACGGCAGCTACAACAACATCATCCGCGACAACGTCATCTGCAACGTGAACTATCCCGGCATCATCGTGTACGGCACCTGCGGCCAGGGCGACCGCAACATCATCGAGCGCAACGTCATCTGGAACAGCGGCGACCACGGCATCCAGGCCGCCGCCGACGCCATCGTCCGCAACAACATCATCTGGGGCTCGGCCGCCGACGGCATCCACAGCCACCATCACCAGAGCGCCATCCCCGGCAACCTGGACATCTACGACAACACCGTTTTCGCCGATCCGGGCAAGGACACCATCTACATCTACCTGGACGAGCCGGCCAGCGGGCCCATCGTGGTGGCCAACAACGCCTTGTACAACGCCGGCTCCGGCGGCGTCACTGTGCCCGGCGGCACCATCCTGACCGGCAACGTGGTCAGCGCCAACCCCGGCGCCGACTTCACCGACTGGGCCAACCACGACTACTTCCCGCTGCCGGGCTCGGCCGTCATCGGGGCCGGCAACGCCGCCTACGTGGCCGAGGACGACTTCAACGGCACGCTCCGCCTGGGCGCCCTGGACGTGGGGGCGTACCTGTTCGACGCCAACGGCAATCCCGGCTGGCCGGTGCAGGTGGGCTTCAAGATCATCCCCATCCCCCCCGGCGACGCCAACAAGGACGGCGAGGTGGATGGGCTCGACTATAACGTCTGGTCTCTGCATTACCTGATGCCCGGCGGCTACGCGGACGGCAACTTCAACGGCGATGCCGTCGTGGATGGCCTGGACTACAACGTCTGGTCGATGAACTACACCGGCGGCGAGGGCTCGCCGGTCCCCGGGCCGGCCGGGCTTTCGGTGCTGGCCCTGGGCTGCCTGGCGCTGATCCACCGCAGGCGCCCGGCCTAGCCGCATCCAACCCATCAAGGCAGTGACGGGCGGGCCGCTGCCCGACTTGTCGGGCTTCCGGCCCGCCCGCTCTTTGCGCCCCGGCCCGGCGGCTCGCTGTCCCTCGGCGGGGAGAATCTATTCAAGTGGCGGCCCAGGCCGCCGATAGCAGGTGGAGGATTCGTACAGGCCCGGCGCCCCGCATACGGGCCCGCCCGGGCGAGCGGCCGTCCGAAGTGGAAAGGGAGAGATATCATGCTCGCGACCACGGAACTATTCGCGATTGTAACGCTCCTGGTGGTAGGTCTGCTGGGGGTGATGGCCCTGCTGGTGGTGTACGTGGCCCGGATCGTGAAGCACGTGAAGGAGCTGGCCGAGCCGCTGCAGGCGCTGGCCCGCCAGGGTCAGCAGTCGGCGGCAGGGCCGCAAAAGGCCTAACTGGCGGCCTCGGGGAGAGCATCCCCGGGGGAAAGGTCACAGCGACAGGCGGCGGCCCGGGAGCGTGCGCCTCCGACAGGCCGCCGCGCGACTTTCTGGCCGTCGCCACCAACTCCTGCTGGAGCGGCAGCGGCGGACGCCGAACCTCCAGACCCGCCGCCAGGAACAGCACGCCGGTTCACCTTCGCTCGTCTTGCCCGTTCTTTCGATTCGCTATTCGACATTCGGCGTTCGACATTCAGCATCCATCTCTTTCCTGATGGCGGCGGTCTTGTGTTTCGCGCCGACGTCGGTGCTGCGGCCGAGGGGGCGCTGAAGCCGCCCGGGCCGTGAGAGCCTCCACCCGCTGAGGGCCACGGCAAAGGGCTGCCCAGCCACTCCGCTGTCGAAGGCTTCCGGCCTGTAACCGTCCCAAATTCTGTGGTTGAGGTGGCAAAAACAAGGCCTCTTTGCCGATTCGATTGGTAACAAGCGCCATCGACGGCAAGGAGGCCAAAATGGTTGGCGGCTACAGACTACCATCGGTCGGAACCACGCTCCAGCTTGATCGTCATTGCCCGGATTGCCAACGCCCCCACGGCAGGATTCACTCCGGTGTTCGCCGCCGCCACATCCGCGACTGGAAGGTCACCTGGGTTCCCCAGCGGCGCATGATCTGCCCGGACTGCGGGCTGACCTGGACGCTTCGAGCCCAGGGGGTCCATCCCGGCCGGCAGCGCAGCGACCGGGTCCGAGCCCTGGCGGTATTGGCCTACATGCTGGGGCTGAGCTACCGAGGCGTGGCCATGCTGCTGCAGGCCTTGGGCAGCGGCGGCAGCAAATCCACGGCCGAACGGGACGTGGCCCAAGCCGGGCAAAAGGCCCAGCGGCTTCACCAAGCCAGCCGGCGCTTGGGCGTGCGGGTGTTGGGGGTGGATGGCACGGGGGCGGCCCTGGCCGGCCGGGACGCGGGGATGCTGTTTTTCGTGGACATCGACGGCCGACGGTTGCTGTTCGCGGCCCGGGTGCAAGAGAGCGACGCGGCGGCCGTGCGCCGACACGTTGGCCGTCTGATGCGGCAGGTGGGGGCCCGGGAGCTTCGCACCGATGAGCACGGCGTGTACGAGCGGATCGTCCCGGAAGGTCAGCACCGCCTCTGCCTGGCCCACTGGCGCAAGAGCAAGGGCAAACGGGCGTGTGAGCTGATGCGGCAGGCAGTGGCGGAACACCGCCCGCTGGAGGCCGAGAGCATGAGTCGGCTGCTGGAGCTGCTGCGTCTGAAGCCTCGGCCGCCCACCCCGCCGCCGGAGTTGGAGTCTCTGGTGCGGCGCTACAGTCGCTGCCGGAAGGGCTTGTTGTGGAAGATCAACCAGTTGCTGCAGCACGTGGAGCGGACGTGGGAGAAGGTCAGCGACGATCCGGCGGACCCCACCAACAACGTTACGGAGCGGATCATTGGGCTGACGTTCAAGATTCGGGCCAAGACGATGCGGGGGTTCAAGGCCACCCACAAGCTGGTGGCCCATCCCTACCTGGCCAGCTTCCTGCGGGGCCAGGCCGGGGCATGTGATCTCTGCGAAGTCATCTGAGAAATTCGCC
>LJUF01000107.1 GCA_001303665.1 Phycisphaerae bacterium SM23_33
GGCTACCTGTCGCTGCTGCGGCCGGCGGCCGAGGGACCGGCCGAGGTCACCGGCCTGGGCTGGTTCCACCCGCGGGGGCGAAGCTACACCGGCTGCCTTTTCGCCGATGCGTCCGGGGGCCGGCTGATGGGGGTCTCCACCCGCCACGGCGGGCACGAGTGGGTGGTCTACGACCTCAAGAGCGGCACCGCCCAGGCCGCCGCCTTCGAGGTCAGCGGCCCGCAGCCCGTGTCGCTGGGCGGGGCCATGCTGTACGGCTCGGTGACGCGCGACGACGCCGGCAACTTCTACGTGGCCGGCGCCCGGCCCCGCGAGGTCAAGGGCCTCCAACCCATCCTGCTTCAGGTCCGCCCGGGGCCGCAGCCGGCCGGGGCTTCGACCCTTCAGCCCTGAAGCCCCAGGCCGAAGCCGGGCACGCCCGGCATCGCCAGCTTGCCCCGTTTGAGCGGGCCGTCGTCAGTCGTCGAAAAAGTCGAGGTAGTCAATCCAGACCCCTTCGCTCCAGCGCTGGCCTTTCGGGACCACCAGCTCGATGGTGACGGCCTCGGCCTCGGCCGCGGGCTGCGTGCTTGACCTGGCCGTGGCGGGCGAGCCGGCCGGGCGGGCGGCCTCCTGCAAATCAATCTTCAGGTCGGCCCAATCCTTCGTGCCGATCCTCTGCGAAAAAATCTCCCTCCCCGCCAGGTACGCCTTCAGGATGAAGTCGAAGCCGTAGCCCTTGGCCCCGATCCGCAGGAAGCGGCAGTGGCCCGGGTTGGCGGTGGTGATCTGCGTCGGGTGGCCCAGGCGAGCCAGGATCGCCCGGTGCCATTTGTCGGCGTCCGGGCTGGTCTTGGCCTTGACCGGAACGCTGAACAATACCCCCTTGCGGCCGTCCACCTCATCCACGTATTTCATCCCCGAGCGGTGCATGCGCCCCTGCCGGTTGTGGATCCAGTCCGGCCGGGCATCCTTTCGCCCGCCGACCAGCTTCCAGGCGTACAGCCCGTGCAGGCAGTGCAGGTCGCAGGTGACCTGGCTCATCCACAGGTCGTCGACCTGCCGGGGCGAGGTGAAGCGCTTGCCGGCGGCGGTCTTGGCGTACTGGGCCTTGGCCTGCCGGTGGGCCGCATCCACTCGCGCCAGCATGGCCTGGATCTGCCTGGCCGACGCCCGCACGTCCGCGGCCTTGCCGAACTCCAGCGTCCGCAGGGCGAGCGTGTAGTACACGGCGGCGTCTTCGGTCTCACCCAGCCGCTCCAGCGACGAGCCGATCAGCAGCAGCACGTCGGGCTTGCAGATGTCCTTCCAGATTTCCGCGTACCCGAAGTACGCCGCCCTGGCGTACTCGCCGCGCTGGTACAGCAGGCGCATGGCCTCGATGCCCTTGACGGTTCTGACGGTCGGGCCCTGCTGGGCGCGAACGTCCGGGCCGATCAGCAGCCCCGCGGCCAGAGCCAGCAGCAGCCCGCGGGCCGCGGCCGGGCGCGGGGCTCGATTTCCCGCCCGGCCGTGACGGGACGGCGGCGGATCTGTCCATCGTCGCATCGCTGCTTCCTCCCATGGCGGTGCGGGCACTCAATCTTCAAAAAAATCAACGTAATCGAAGTAGGCGCCTTCGTAGTACGGGTGCCGGCCGCCGGCGGCGTTCTCCACCACGACCTCCACGTCCTTTCCCCTGAATTCGCCCAGATCGACCTTCAGGTCGGTCCATCGCCGACCGGCGATGGCCTGCGTCAGCAGCAGCTTCTCGCCGACGCGGACGTTCAGGACGAAGTCCGCCTTGTCCTGCGAGGCCGCGACCTCGCACGTCGGGCAGGACCAGATGGCCGGCGAGGTCCCGATCCGCAGGAAATTGCCCTTGCCCGTGTTTCGCATCGTCAGCCGGGCGGGCTTCTTCTCCTTCCAGTTGGGGTTGGTCTTCAGGATCCCCTTTCTGCCGCCCGCGGCCTCGACGAAGGCCGCGCCCGAGGCGTGGCGCTCGGCGAAGGGCTGCGGGCCTTTGAGGGTGTACGGCGACTTGAAGTTCGTCTCGCCCCCGGGCGGCGGCTGGACATAGGCGCACAGGTTCCGATCGAACTGCCACCCCTTCTTGATGGCGTCCAGCACGAACGCGCCGGGGTGCCCCAGCATCTCCAGCGTCAGCTTCGTCACCGTCACCTGGGTCATCCACAGGTCGCTGACCTGCTCAGGGCTGACGAACTTCTTGCCGGCCGCCGTGGCCAGGTACGCCTTCGCCAGCCGCGGCCCCTCCGTGTCCAGCCGCTTCAGCCTCCCCCGGCAGTCCGCTGCCATCTTCACGGCCTCGGGCTCCTCCTGCTTGCCGGCCTCGCGGATGGTGCGCAGACACATCTGATACATCACGACCGCGCGCTGCTTCTCGCCGAGCCCCTCCTGGCATCGGCCCAGCAGGTACTCCGCCTCGAAGTTGTCCGTGGTCCGGTACAGCATGGCCAGCAGGGCGTACCGGACCTTCAGGTAATCGCCCTGCCGGACCATCATCCGGGCGGCCTCGATCGGGGAGATCTTCATCTCCTGCCGGCCGGATTGCCCGGCCGCCGGACACACCGCCATCAGGCTCAGGCCGGCGACCAGGCCCGCCGCCGGCAGCAGGGCGAGAATGGTCCCGCCGTGCCTCATGTCCTTCTCCCTTCGGATGCTTGCAGACGCCAATATAGCCGATGTGACAGGCGTTATGCGAGGTCAGGGCCGCCGGGGGCCGAAGTCAGCTCAGCTCGAGGTGCTCCAGGGTGTCGGCGTCGGTGTCCAGCAGGGCGGCGGTGCGGCGCTGGGCGTGGTGCAGGGCCCCGGGGTTGATGATGCGGACGCGCTGGATCCGCTCGTCCCGGATCGCATGCGTGTGCCCGTGGCAGACGTAGGGGAAGCGTCCCTCGGCCGCCAGGGCCCGTACGAGCAGGGCGTTGCTGCCGTGGGTGGCGGCCAGGTAGGACCCCCCGCCGATGGGAACGAGGATGGTGTCGAGGCTGAAATGGACGCCCTTTTCCTGGGCCCGGGCTTGCAGGCGATCGAGGTGGCGGTCCATGTTTCCGGCCACCGCGTAGGCGGGCACGCCCGCCCCGGCCAGCGCGTCGACACACTCGGCCGAGCCGATGTCGCCGCAGTGCACGATGGCCTGGGCCCCGCGCCCGACAAGCAGCTCCACCGCCTGCCGCAGCCGATCTGCCTTACCGTGCGAATCGGAGACAATGCCGATCTTCATCGCGCCTTCCTGCCGGATATCTTTTACACAATTTGGCGGGCCCGGACGAGCATTCCCTAACCGGGTCGGCGGCAACGACCTGCGGCCAGCAACGGGCGCCTCGCCCGGGCCGCGTTTGCCGGCGCGGGGGGCGGGGCTTTGCCCTCGGGCGCGGCCGCGGGTATGATTGGCGCGTGTTCCCGGGTAAGGACAAGCCGCTGGAAGACAAGGAGTTCCCCGACGAGGCCGACCTGGCGGAAGACGAGCAGGAGATGGTTCTGCTTTCGCGGTGCCCGGCCTGCGGGGAGCTGATCTACGAAGACGCGCAGCAATGCCCGCACTGCAAGGAATGGATCGTCCCGCCGGGGCAGCTCTGGCGGCAGAGCCGAAGGTGGTACGTTCGGGCCGGGCTGTACCTGGCCAAGACGATCCTGATTAACTGGATCGTGTGGCTGATCCTCGGCGCCATCGCCGTGATGGCCACGATCTGGGGGCTGGCGAGATGAACCTGGGGTATCCGACGCGGCGCTTGCGCCGGCTGCGATACAACCCGACGCTTCGGGCGATGCTGGCGGGCGTGCGGCTGAGCGTGGAGGAGCTGATCGCGCCGATCTTCGCGCACGAGACGCTCGACCGTCGGCGAGAGATCTCCACCATGCCCCATCAGTTCCAGCGGCCGGTGGCCGACGCCGCCGAATACGCCGCCGCCCTGGCCGGAAAGGGCATCCGGGCGGTGCTGATCTTCGGCATCCCCGCCCGCAAGGACGCCGCCGGCAGCGGCGCCTGGGACGACCAGGGCATCGCCCAGCAAGCCATCCGCGCCATCAAGTCGGCCGCCCCCCAGCTGCTGGTCATCGCCGACACCTGCCTGTGCGAGTACACCGACCACGGCCACTGCGGCCCGCTGACCGGCGCCGCCGGCGGGGCCGACGTGGACAACGACGCGGCCCTGGCCGCCCTGGCCCGCACCGCCGTCTCGCAGGCCCGGGCCGGGGCCGACGTGGTCGCCCCCTCGGCCATGATGGACGGGCAGGTGCGGGCCATCCGCACCGCCCTGGACTCCGCCGGCCTGGAGCGCACCCCCATCCTCGCCTACGCCGTCAAGTTCGCCAGCGCCCTGTACGGGCCCTTCCGGGCGGCGGCCGAGTCCGCCCCCGCCTTCGGCGACCGCCGCAGCTACCAGATGGACCCCCTCTCGCCCCGGCAGATCCTCGCCGAGGCCGGCGCCGACCTCGCCGAGGGGGCCGACATGCTCATGGTAAAGCCCGCCGCGGCCTACCTCGACGTGATTTCGGCCGTCTCGGCCGCTCTGGACGCCCCGCTGGCTGCATATCATACCAGTGGTGAGTACGCGATGATCAAGTTGGCCGCCGCCGCCGGGGCCATCGACGAAAAGCGGGCGGCCATGGAGGTGACCTCGGCCATCAAGCGGGCCGGGGCGGACCTGATCATCAGCTATTTTGCAGAGGATCTGGCCGGCTGGCTGCGGGAATGAAAGGTTTTTTGGCCGGGCGGGCAGTTGGGATTTGACTTTCGGGCCCGGCGGGGGTGAAATTGGCAGCAGGGCTGCAAGGGAACAAGGCCATGAAGGTCTTTATGCTGGGTTGGGAATTCCCGCCTTACATCAGCGGCGGGCTCGGCACCGCCTGCTACGGGCTGACCCGGGGTCTGGACGAGGTCGGCGTGAAGGTGCTGTTCGTGCTGCCGACCGCCCTGCCTCAGGGCGCGGGACAGGCCGGACCGGCCGCGGTGTCGGTGGTCTCGGCGGGGCCGAAGACCAAGGGCGGCGCGGAAGAGAAGGGCCAGGGCGTTTTTGAACACATGGAGATGCGTGTGCTTCCGGCGGTGTTGCAGGCGTACGGCCAGCCGGCGGATTACGCCAAGGCGGTGGAGAAGCTGCGGCGGCTGCAGGCGAAGGGCCAGTGGAAGGCGGCGGGCATCTCGATTCCGATCGGGGCGCTCGCCCCCGGCGCCCTGGCCGGCGGCTACCGCGGCGACCTGATGGGGCAGGTGCGGCGGTACGCCACGCTGGCGGCGCAGCTGGCGCTGGAGGAGAAGTTCGACGTCATCCACGCCCACGACTGGATGACCTACCCGGCCGGTCTGACCGTGGCCGCGCTCACCGGCAAGCCGCTGGCGGTGCACGTGCACTCCACCGAGTTCGATCGCTCCGGCGAGCACGTCCATCAGCAGGTGTACGACATCGAGCGGGCCGGCATGCACGGGGCCGACTGCGTCATCTGCGTCAGCCACCTGACCCGCAGCATCGTGCTGGGCCGCTACGGCGTGCCCGCGGAGAAGGTGCAGGTCGTGTACAACGCCGTGGACCCGCCCAAGGGCGGGGACTTCGACGTCACCCCCATCCGCCGCGACGAGAAGATCGTGCTGTTCCTGGGGCGAATCACCATGCAGAAAGGCCCGGAGTACTTCCTCCGGGCGGCCAAGAAGGTGGTGGAAAAGTACAAGAAGGTGCGTTTCGTCATCACCGGCAGCGGCGACCTGATCGGCAGCGCCGTGGAGCTGACGGCCGCCCTGAGCCTGGGACGGTACGTCACCTTCACCGGCTTCCTGCGCGGCGACGACGTGGACCGGGTGTTCCGCATGGCCGACCTGTACGTCATGCCCAGCGTCTCCGAGCCCTTCGGCATCGCCCCGCTGGAGGCCCTGTCCCACAACGTGCCGGTCATCATCTCCAAGCAGTCGGGCGTCTCGGAGGTGCTCACCCACGTGCTCAAGGTGGACTTCTGGGACGTGGACGAGATGGCCAACAAGATCCTGGCCGTGCTGCGCCACCCGCCGCTGCAGCGGGTGCTCCGCGAGCAGGGGCAAATCGAGCTCCGCAAGCTCTCCTGGCGCGACGCAGCCCAAAGGTGCAAGGTAATCTACGAGCAGCTGGCCGGCGCGGCAAGCGTTGCCTGATTCCCGCCCGCCCGGGCAGCAGCAGACGGATCTCGCCATGGCTTCGGTGGTCTTCTACTTCCAGGTGCATCAGCCTTTCCGCCTGAGGCGGTACAGCGTCTTCGACAGCGGCACGAACTATTTCGACGAGCAGTCCAACGCCCGCGTCTGCCAGAAGGTGGCCTCGAAGTGCTACCTGCCCACCAACGCCGTCATCGCCGAGCTGATCCGCGCCCACCAGGGCCGATTCAAGGTCAGCTACTCCATCACCGGAATGGCCATCGAGCAGTTCCGCCGCTACGCCCCGGAGGTGCTGGTGAGCTTCCAGGAGCTGGCGGCCACCGGCTGCGTGGAGTTCATCGCCGAGACCTACCACCATTCGCTGGCGTTCCTGTACCACCGGGACGAGTTCATGGACCAGGTCCAGATGCACCGGCGGCTGGTGGAGGACGTCTTCGGCCAGCGGCCGCGGGTGTTCCGCAACACCGAGCTGACCTACAACAACGACGTGGCCAAGCTGGCCGAGGAGATGGGCTTTGACGTCATCCTCAGCGAAGGCGCCGACCACGTGCTGGGCTACCGCAGCCCCAACTTCCTGTACGTGCCCCCCAACTGCCGCCGGCTGGCGCTGCTGCTGAAAAACTATCGCCTCAGCGACGACATCGCCTTCCGCTTCGGCAACCGGGGCTGGTCGGAGTGGCCCCTGACGGCCGGAAAGTTCGCCCGCTGGGTCGACCAGATCAACGGCAACGGCTACGTCTGCAACCTCTTCATGGACTACGAGACCTTCGGCGAGCACCAGTGGGCCGACACCGGCATCTTCGACTTCCTGCGGGCGCTGCCGGGGAAGGTCATGGGCATCGGCGACAACGACTTCCTCACCATCTCGGAGGCCGCCGCGCGATACCCCGCCTCCGGCGAGCTGGACGTGCCCCACATGATCTCCTGGGCCGACATCGAGCGCGACATCTCCGCCTGGCTGGGCAACTCCATGCAGGCCAACGCCCTGTACGAGCTGTACGCCCTGGCCGACGACGTCCGCGCCTCGGAAGACCCCCAGCTGATCGAGGATTGGCGAAAGCTCCAGATCTCCGACCACTTCTACTACATGTGCACCAAATACTTCGCCGACGGCGACGTGCACAAGTACTTCAACCCCTACGAGTCCCCCTACGACTCCTACATCAACTACATGAACATCCTGGATTCGGTCCGCGCCCGACTGGCCCGGGCCAAGTCCGCCCGGGCCGGATGAGCCCTGACGGCGCCGCGGCAACGCCGACCGGGCCGCCCGGCTGCAGATGGCCAGGGCTTTGCCGTAACCCCGTTGCCCCCGCCAGGACGATATAGAGGCTGTATGATCGGGCCCTCCACGCGTGAACTTCTGCCCGAGCCGCTGGTGGTCGGCTGTCAAGGCGCGGGCAGCGACGAGCTGCTGGGGCGGGAATGGCTGGTCGCCAACAAGCTCGGGGCCTACGCCTCCGCCAGCGTGCTGGGGACCAACACCCGCCGCTACCACGGGCTGCTGGTGGCGGCCACCCGCCCGCCCGCCAGTAGGATCCTCGCCCTGAGCTGCCTGCTGGATCAGTTGGCCCTGCCCGACGAGGCCGGCCGGGAAGCCCCCTACGACCTGGCCAACTTCGAGTTCGAGGGGGCCTTCCTGGGCTCCGGCGAAGCCCACCTCGTGGAGTTCCGCAACGACCTGGCCGCCACCTTCGTGTACCGCTGCGGCGTGGCCGAACTGATCAAGGAGATCATCCTGGCCGAGGCCGCCAACGCGGTGGCGGTCCGCTACCGGCTGCTTTCCGGCCCGGCCGGGATGCTGCGGATCACCCCGTTCGTGGCCCTGCGGGACGTTCACGGCCTGCGACTGGCTCGCAAGCCCCATCAGATGACCTACCTGCACTATCAGAACGGCATCCGGGTGGAGGACCGCCAGGCCACGCCTTACGCCGTGCACCTGTCCGCCGCCGCCAGCGGCCGCGAGCGGTTCTGCCCCGACCCGCAATGGTGGTATCGCTTCCGCTACCGCGGCGAGCTGGCCCGCGGCCAGGAGGGCTTCGAGGACCTGTACACCCCGGGGCGGTTCGAGCTCCCGCTGGCGGCCGATGCCCCCGTCCAACTGACCGCCTCCCTGGACGACCCCAAGGAGGTGAACTTCGACGCCGTGGTGCGGCAGAAGCGCGCCCGCCTGCGAAAGATCGTCCGGGCCCTGGGGCCCGACGCCGACCAGACCACCCGCCGCCTGGCCGTGGCCGGCGACGCCTTCGTCACCCAGCGCAAGCGGCCGAACGCCCACCCCGCCACCACCATCGTCGCCGGGTACCACTGGTTCGCCGACTGGGGCCGGGACGCCCTCATCGCCCTGCCGGGGCTGCTGCTGGAGACCGGCCAGTTCCAGGCCGCCCTGGCCATGCTCCGCATGTTCGCCGAATCCATTGACCAGGGAATGGTGCCGAACTTCTTCAACGAGTACGGCACCGGCCCGCGCTACAACAGCATCGACGCCTCGCTCTGGTTCGTGCTGGCGGCCGAGAGCTACGTGGCCGCCAGCAGCGACCAGGCCGGCTGGCAAAACCACCTGGCCGGGGCGGTGGAGCAGATCCTGCGGGGCTACCACGACGGCACCCGCTGCGGCATCCACGCCGACGCCGACGCCCTGCTGGAAGGCGGCGACCGCCGCACGCAGCTGACCTGGATGGACGCAAAGCTGGGCGAGGAGCCGGTCACGCCGCGGGACGGCAAGTGCGTCGAGATCAACGCCCTGTGGCACGCCGCCCTGCGGATTGCCGCCCGCCGCGCCGACGACCCCCACAGCCGCCAGTTGTGGCAGCAGGTGGCCGAGCAGGTAGCGGCCGCCTTCCAGCCGACCTTCTGGAACGAACAGGCCCACTGCCTGTATGACTGCGTCCGCGGCGAGCAGAAGGACCCCGCCATCCGGCCCAACCAGATCATCGCGGTAGCGTTGCCGGACTGTCCGCTGGCGGCCGAGAAGCAGCGCTCGGTGGTCGAGGTCGTCCGCCGGGAGCTGCTGACGCCGTACGGCCTGCGGACGCTCTCGCCGGCGGACGCGCGGTACCGCGGGTGGTACGGCCGGAGCGGGGAATCCCGCGACCGGGCCTATCACCAGGGCACGGTCTGGCCGTGGCTGATGGGGCCGTTCATCCAGGCCTACCTGAAGGTCAACGGCTTTTCCGATCCGGCCCGCGCCCAGGCGGGGAAATGGCTGGCCGGATGGGACCAGCACCTGCCCCTGGCCGGGGTGGGCTACGTCTCGGAGATCTTCGACGGCAATCCGCCGCACGCACCGGCCGGCTGCATCGCCCAGGCCTGGTCCGTCGCCGAGCTGCTCCGGGCCAAGCGGATGGTGGCCCGGGGGGCGATCTGACCGGCCCGAAATCCTCTTGCAGGGCGGCGGCCGCGGCGGTTGGCTTACGGCCATGAAGGCAACCTGGGCGATCCTCGCGGCGGCGCTGCTTGCGGGGCCGGCGGCGGCCGCCGATGCACCCATCACGGCCACGCTGAAGGTCGCGGCGGCTCAAGATGAGACCCTGTCTCCGTACCGGCTGGCGGAGCTGTCGGCCGGAAACGGCGCCTCCGCCACCGTGGAGAGCGTCGTGCTTGCCCCCTCCGGCGGCGGGCCGGCGGTCCGGGAAGGTCCTGGGCTCCGCCGCCGCTGAAATCACCTGGGCCGCACTGGCCACCACCGACCAGTTCATCGACGACGCCTTCGCCCCCTTCGCCGACGCCCCGGTCACCTGGCCGGCGAGGTCGCGCCGCAACGCCGTGCTGCTGCTGGCCCTCTTCGCCACCGCCGCCGCCGGCACGCTGTTCATCCGCCGGCCGGGGGCCCGCGCCGCCGCCGCGGTGATCCTCGCGGCCGCCGCAACGGCGCTGGCCTTCCCCGTGCCCGCCTGGCCGCCGGCGGTCGAGGCGGGTGAGTATCACCTCCAGCTCCACGCCCAAGGTGAGCCCGTGAAGCTGGACTCCTTCGCCGTTCTGGCGGCCAGAAGGACCAGCCGCGTTCGGCGCAAGGCCCACCGCCTCCCGCACCCGGTCTATCCCGACCGCGAGGCGGCGGCCAGAGACCAGGCGGAAGTGGACCCGGCGGAGCGTGCGATCCGGCTGACGGTCCGCCGGGGGCAGGTGCGCGTCGTCCGCCCGGCGGGAATCGGGGCCCGGTTCACGGAGCTGAGCGGCGCGGACCTGACCGCGCGGGAGGCCGGCGGGGTGACCTACGTCGAGGGGGGATTTCCGCTCCGCCCGGCCTTCGTCGTGCGCGACGACAACGCCTGGGTGCTGGACGCCTCCCCGGGTGCCGAACCGACCGCCCTGCGGCCGGAACAATCACGGTCCGTCTGGCAGGTCGTGTCCGCTCCCCAGCAGCCGGGCCTGAGGCCCGAGCACGTCAGGCTGTTTCACTACTGGCGCCAGAAATACCAGCGGGCGGGGACGCTCTACGCATTGGGCTTCCAGCGGCGGGCCAGCCACTTCCTGCTGGCCGTCATCGAGATGAAGGCCGCCCCAGCGACGCAACCGGGCTCCGCCCGGCCCGCTCAGGCGGGCGGCTGATCCTCGGAATCTGCATCGTCTTCGTCGCTGTCCTCGAAGCCTTCCACCGGCGGGGCGTCCTCGTCACCAGGTGCCGCTGCTTTTCCGGCTCGGCCTTTCCGGCGGCGTCAAGCAGCAGGAGCAGCAGGCCCGTCAGCAGCGCCGCCGCCGTCACCAGGGCGATGGTCAGGATGGCGAAGCTGGTGGCCCGCGTGTACTGGCCGGTGATCTTCACCAGGGCACGTCCTTACGAGGGTTGGCCGGGTCGGTCTTGTCGAATTCACCCAGCAGCCGTCTGCCTTGTTCGGAGATCTGCCTGGGCAGAACGATCTTGATGACGACGTACTGGTGCCCGCGGGCCTGGCCCTTGGGGTCCGCCACCCCGCGCTCGCGCAGCCGCAGCCGCGTGCCCCCCGAGGTGCCGGGCGGCACCTTCAGCTTGGCCGGCCCGTCCACCGTGGGCACCGTCACCTCGCACCCGCTGGCGGCCTCGCCCACGCTGATGGGCAGGTCCAGGTAGATGTCGGTCCCGTCGCGGCGGAAGTAGGGGTGATCGCGGACGCGGGTGATGATGTACAGGTCGCCGCCGGCGAGGCCCTTGCCGCGGACGCGGACCTTGCTGCCCTGCCGGACGCCCGGCGGGATCTTCACGTCAATCTGCTCGGCGGACCCGTCGTCCCGCCGCAGCTCCAGCCGGGTGGTGGTTCCCCTGACCGCCTGCATGAAGTCCAGCGTGATGGGGTACTCCATGTCCTGAGCCGGCTGGGCGGCCCGGCGGGTTCGCCGCCCGGCCCGCCCCCGCCCGCCCAGGGCGGCCAGCAGGTCCTTCAGGCTCATGCCGCTGAACGGGCTGGCGGAGAACAACTCCTCGAAGTCGAAGGGCACCGCCCCGCCGAAGGGACCCTGCCCGCCGCGGGAGCTCCAGGTGTAGACCCTTCCTCCCCGGCCGCCGGCGGCCCGGGCAAAGTCAGCCCCGGGCGGGCCCACGTGGCCGAACTGGTCATACATCCGCCGCTTCTGCGGATCGCTGAGAACCTCGTAGGCGGCCGTGGCCTCCTTGAACCTCTCCGCCGCGTCCTTGGCCTTGTTGACGTCCGGGTGCAGCTTCCGCGCCGAACGCCGGTAGGCCGACTTGATCTCCTCAGGTGTGGCCGACCGACTCACGCCCAGGATCTCGTAATAGTCCCGTTGCGCCATACCGGCTCCCATTATAGATTGGCCCACCGCGGCGGACAATCAGCGGCATTCCCGTCCGGGCGGAGCGCAGGGCCAACGGCCGGCCCGGTCCACGAGAAAAACGAGGCAAAATTCGTGAAAAATTATCCTTGGCGCGGCGGGCACCATCGCCAACAATGAACATGGTTGAGTCACATCTAAAGTCACGCCAGCCAAGGAGGACTGGTGGTTGAATTAAGGCGTGGAAGGTCTTTTGCGGAGGGACCGCCATGTCGCAGGAAGGAGGACGGCCTGTTCGCGCTTATCGGCCGAGCCAATACGGCTTGTTCGAAGAGCCCTGCGAAGAGGCTGAACTCATCCGGCTGGCCAACATTGAGGAGTACGCCAAAAGGGCCAGCGCGGGATTGCCCATTTTTGAGGAAACGCCCGAACCGGGCGCTTCCCTGATCTCGGGCAAGCGCAATCACTGACAGGCCGACCGGGTCAGAAGCGGCTCATGCAGCGGGCGCGGCAGGCGCTTATTGCCGCCGGCTGGGCAGAAGCGGCTCGGGGCCGATCAGGCTCGATCTGCCCGGCGGTACGGCTGTGGCGGGCTGCCGGCGGCGGCACGGCCGGCGAGCCAGGCAGATCCGTCCAGCGCCCCTGGGCGCGACAGGGTACGTTTACGCCATTGCCCCCCCAGATGCCCCCTTCGCGGCGGCCGCCCCGTCGCAGCCCCAGCCCGCGACCCGTTGAAATGAGCCGGCCCCGCCCTGAGCCCGGACCGCCATTGTCCTTTGCCGGGACCGGCCCAAGAAGCAAGCGGGGCGGACCGCAATGGCGGCCCACCCCGGATCGTATCGTCTGGTTGGCGGCCTTACTGGGCGGCGCGGACGTTGATGGCCTTCAGACCCTTTTCGCTCTTCTGAACCTCGAACTCCACCGCGTCGCCTTCCTTGAGCGTTCGGAAGCCGTCCCCCGCGATGTCGCTGTAATGCACGAACGCATCGCCACCTTCATCGCTGGTAATGAAACCGTACCCTTTGGAGTTGTTGAACCACTTGACCTTACCGGTAGCCATGGCCGGCCTCCTTGAAGCACGCGGCATCAACGGATTTGCAGACAAGAGACCCGCCCAAAAGCGATGCAACGGATACACCATGGCCACCGGGAAGACGTGCCGCCACTCCAGGCCAAAGCCATACCCCTTCGCTCTTGACATGCAAACAGGACCCCGATGCCACGAGGGCCCATCGCCGAGTCGGGAAACGCTTCCCCGAAACCACCCGACGATCCTTCCACCAGCGGGAATAATGTGGTCGTTCGGGCCGGGTTGTCAATACCCTGTTTCGGATTCTTTGCGCAAGTCCAGTCGCCGCCCGGACCAGGGAGCCCCCATGCGAAGTCCGGCTGGCGGCGCGGCCTCGGCGGGCGTTGCCGAGCCCTGGTCCGCCAGATCGGCGATGCCCTACCTGGGCGGGGCCTCCAGCTCCCGGGCGAACTGCTCCATCCGCTTCTTGGTCTCCTCGGCGGCGAGTTCGGCCGATCCAGCCGGCGCGGAGGCAGGCCCGGCGCCGCCAAGCTGCGAACGGGCTGGCGCGGCCGGGGCCGAGGCGGGCTTCGAGGCCGCGGCCATGACCCCCTCGCCGGCACCGAGGAAGGCGTGGAAACGGGCCTCGGCCCCGCCCAGGGCAGCAATCCACTTGGCCATTTCGCGGCGGCTGGGGGCGCCGGCCTGAATGCGGGCCAGGTCGCGGTACAAGTTGGGGCGGAGCCGAGAGTCGGCGGCGGCTCGAAGCACCGCAGCGTAGTCCCCGCCCCTGCCGGCCCGGTCCGCCGCCGCCCAGTGCATTTGCGCGATCAGGCGGTATTCGCCGTGGCGGATTCGCCCGGCCAGTGCTCTCGACCCGGCCAGGTCGCCGGCCCGGGCGTGAGCGCCTACGATGGAAACGAAGGCCAGGTCGCGATGCACCGCGTCCTCCGTGATCGCCTCGGCGGCGGCGCGGGCGGCTTCCAGGGCGCCAGCTTCAGCCAGCGCCTTCACCAGCAATCTCGCGCGGGCGTCACGATGCCTGCCGGCGGGGATCAGTTCCAGGCTGCGGCGGGCGCCGTCGTGGTCGCCGGCTTGGGCTCGGGCAATGACCACGCTTTCGATGGCCTTGCTCTTGTAGATGGCATTCGTCGGGTCGGGGCCGGGCCCCTCATCCGGTTTGGCCACGCTGGACAGCATCTGCGCCCACATCTTGTTGATGTCGCCGGGGATCGCCTTGGCCAGGGCCTCGGCCTTTTCGATGTGCTTGCGGTAGTCCTGGGCCCGCCCGGCCCTGGCGTGGGCCGCGGCGATGGCCGCGTGCAGGCACGCCTGGATGGAACTGAGCTGAGCCTCGCCCACCTTCCACTCCTGGCCGGGCCGCAAC